>JAHDDF010000769.1 GCA_020629475.1 Saprospiraceae bacterium | reverse complement strand
GCTCATACCGCATCGTCCCCGATCCGGAAAACAAAAACTGCTGCCCTACCCTCCCAGACAATGAAAACTTTCTTGCCAGAGCAACTTCAACTTCTACAAACAATCTAAAACCGACAAGCCCGATGTATCCCGCTTGCAAAAGTCGCTCCCCCGTTTCCAGTTCCGCCTCGCCATCGTTGGCCTGTTCGTAGCCTCCCGTCACGCCACCGCCAAGGTATATGTTCGTGCTAGATTTCAATTTCAGCCCTTTCGCAAAATCAAAACTCAGCAGGTAAGTTTCCAGCTTCACGGCACGATTATAATTTACCATTCCTCCCGCTACTTGACCGATAAACTCCCGTTTTGCATATCCACCCAAACGAAGTTCATCATATCCGTTGAGATGATAATGTCCGGCAAGGTTTATGCCCTTTCCTTCCGTCAGCGGATTCAGAATATATCCTACCGAAAAGGAGAGCGTACCGGATAAATGTTCCTGTGCTACAAGATTTCCACAACAGTATAAATACAAAATCACAATTATGTATATCCCCATCTTCATGGCAATCTTTTTATCCGCAGGCGGTTGTACGGAATATCCAGCGTGAAATTCCGGCCAGCCTCCACCACCTCCATATATAATATCTTCCCTTCCGGAATCGCTAATTTTTCAAATACCGCGACGTAACGATTTAATCGTTTCGGGTACACCCTGTTCAGTTCTCCCCTGGCCGTCAAGATAGGTTCCACGATCCTTTCACTCCTGGCCGATTTTTTTGGTCGCCTCCGCTCCCTGATCCCGAACTCGATGTAGGAAATATCGTAGGGAACGGCTCCCCTGTTCTGGATCGAGTACACGATATAGCAATGGTTCAGGTCATGATAAATTCCCGCTACTTTTAGCCGGATGTCACCGTGTCTTGTCCCGATGTGGTCGTACAGGTTGGGCTTCTCCGCGAGGCTTTCCGCTTTCGTGTAAAGTTCAGCATCTAATCCATCATTTTCTTTTTCTATCTTCTCGGGAAGTCGTTTCTTTTCTCCCTCAAAGGATTTTACTTCTTCCTTTTTGACAATACTTTTATTGCTATCATCCAACTTTTCTTTTCCTCTATATATCAAATTATCTGCGGGAATACTTTTTGCTCTCGTAATATTCTTTACCCGCATATTTCTTGTTATAAAATAATTCACTCGCGGAGATTTTTTATACATCACGCGAAAACTATAATAATCCTCGACACTCGTTATCA
>JAHDDF010000768.1 GCA_020629475.1 Saprospiraceae bacterium | reverse complement strand
TCAATTTCCATGAAAAGGATGCTACGGTCGCCACGCATATAAATGAAAATATGCTTTCCGTTATCCACGGTTAAATCCAATTGGTACTTAGCGTCATTGTCTCCCGCGCTATCATCGGATTTTTCTTCCCATTTTTTGATAATGAAAGTCTTATCCACGGGTTTCATGGTACCGTCCTCCATTTCGATAATGGTACGCAGCCTCATGCTATGACGAATGATCAATTTGATTTTTGGATCTTCGGCTGCTGCTGCTTCCAATTCCTCCTTGGATAAACCCTCTAGTTCAAGCCATGCGGGTTCAGCAGTAGCTTCTTCTTCCCCGTCTTCTTCATCTTCACTGTTTACGACATCCTCAACGTTTTCATCTTCTAAAAGGTCGTTCTCCACGATTTCATATAGTTCCCCACTTCTTTCAGCTTCCTCATCGCTGTCTTCATCCTCATCACCCTTTTTCTTCTTTTTTTCCTTCTTAGGCTTTGGTGCTTTTGCCGGTTTCTCCTTTTTTTCGGGTTCCGCCTTAGGTTTCTTGCGTTTATCCACAACCTCGTAATCCTCTATGAATCTCATTTCCGTGCTATCGCTCATTTGAAAGCGGTATTGATTTTCTTGAACACGGATAAACGGGCGAACGGTCGTTCCCCATAGGTTTTCCAAATCCTCGTCCAAGGCAATTTCTTTCTTATCGGTAAAGAAAGAGCCTTCCACCTTTTTCTTGTTCTCGTCTAAAACGGGCAAGAAGAAAATGATTTCCTGCTCCTTATTGGTACGCTTGAAAACCAATGCCTCTGCTTGGGCATAATCATTCAGGATGATTTTTAAGTGCCCTTGGATACGGGCATCACGGGCATTCATGGTTTTTAGCTTGAAACCATATTCCGTTGGCTGCACATTATTAACGGAGTACACCCCTTTTACGTCATTACCGCCATCGACGTAAAGCCAAGTACCGTTGTACCCGAAGGAGTATTGTCCCGGACGGAGTTTGGTACGATCACCATCAATGGTTTCCTTGACGTTGGGTTTAAAGTCATAACCGAAAATATCCCTCGGATCAAGGAATTTCCGGTCCGAAATGTAAGTGTAGGCATCTTGGGCGTTCATGGAAATCGCCAAGAATAAAAACGCGATAAAGGTGATGCTAATCTTTTTCATAATAATGATTTGATACAACATTTAGGCTATACTAAGCAATTCTGTTGTTCTTTTTCAAGAAGAGCAATCGCCTAAA
>JAHDDF010000767.1 GCA_020629475.1 Saprospiraceae bacterium | reverse complement strand
AACCCGGATATCCTTCTTCGCAAACACGCCATGAATTTCGCCAATCCACTTCTCATAGGTCGGGTTCGGCACGACGATCAGTGGCCGTTTGCTTAACCCTTTTCCCATCATATCCCCTATACAAAGAATGGCGGTCATCGTTTTCCCAACACCAACATCATAGGCAATAATTCCCGTCCCGTTGATATTCAAAAAGGCCACCCCTTCCCTTTGCGCGGGACGGATAGCCAATTTTCCACCTTTAAAATATTCACCGATTTCAAAACCAACGGGTATCTTGCTCCAGTCCGGTTCCACATAATTATTATGACGGGAATTCCAGAGGTATTCCAGACGAAGACGATCTTCCCTCGTCAGCATTTCAAAAAGGTAGCGGTCAAAAAGCTTGGCCCCGATTGTTTGCCCTGCCCGTTTTCTAGCGGCCTTCTCACTTTCTTCCGTTCCCCTCGCGAACCGGTTCCTTTCCAGCCAATGGTTCCGGATATCGTAAGCGGAGGTTTTCTGCCTTTCAAAAACAAAATCATCCGCCGATAAAGTATTCAAATATTCCCAGCGGAATATTTCGATCAGGTCTTTCGGTTCGTCAAATTCTGTCCCGTCCGCCAGTACCGTAACACGGAAATCGCGGAATATCTTGTCAAAAGGGGATAGCGTCAGTTTCTGTTCTTCCCCGTCGGTTATTTGTAGCACCTTTGGCTTGATGGCTTCCAGCCCTGCCAGTTGTTTTTCAGAAGCATCCTTACCAATTTCTGTTACGATGCTTTCTTCCCTGGCCTTCAACTCCCGTAGCTTCCCGTAGATATTCCCGGCATAGAACAGAACATCCGGCACATAATTTTCCCCGTCAAAGGCGACCCGTTCCCCGAGTTGTGTTTTTAAAAAATTAGCTTCCCCAACATAAAAGGGCTTCCAGTCATTTTGTAAAATCGTCGTCTTGTCGAACAGCCCACGGTTCACCTGGTAAGTGACCCAAACTTTCATTTCTTCCTCCGAAATGCCGGGGTTATAGCTGCGGATGGTATCCCCTAAACATTGTAATCCCGTAGCGCAAGTACCCTTACGCTTGGTCTTAGCCGCAGTCTCACTTTTAGTCTTTTTAAGTGCTGTTTGGATACGGTTGGACTTGTTGCTTTTTCCTGATGCTGCATTTTTGGTTTGGATTTTCTGCCCTCCCTGAAAGTGGTCGTAACGGCGGACGGTAGGTGTAGTGATGCCAGCGGTGACATCTTCT
>JAHDDF010000766.1 GCA_020629475.1 Saprospiraceae bacterium | reverse complement strand
GCGGAAACAATGACCACGCCCGCCTCGTACGCTTCGTTTACGACCTCCACCATGGCCTTGGAGGAGGCGCCTCCCATACTCATGCTTATCACCTTGCAGCCGGTGGCCATGGCATGCCTTACGGCCCGGGCAAAAGCGTCATGGATTTCCGCACTCCATAAAACCACGGTTTCGCCTATGCGGAGGCTAATGACTTCCGCAAAAGGAATAACGCCCATGGTCTTATTGTATCCCTTGAATATTTTTTGCGGCGGCTTTACGGTTTTACCCGCCAGAATACCCAAGGTTCCTATACCGTGCATGTGCTGGCCTTCCTCAATAATTTTGGCGTAAGCCGGCCCTTCGTTTTCTCCTCGGATAAAAGAAACGGATTCATCGGTATTTAAACACTCGGGCAAACTCGGATGATCAGGATGGTACCCCGTATCAATATGCGCAATTTTAATTCCTCCTTTTAATTTCTCTTTCCCGATTATATCTTCCAAGTGTTCCAAGGCCGATTCCAGCTGGGAATACTCCTCTTTTTTATACCAATCAAAAGGAAATTCTATATCCTTATCGTAGGGTGGCCAAGTAGCGATATATTTCTCCAATCCCCCGGCGGATGTCTTGGAATTACCCCAAGGAACAACGGCCTTCGAGGTATCGAAAACCGGATGTACCATTGTGTCTATTCCCGTTTTCCGTAATTCCTTTTGTATTTCGAAAGCCGCCTCCCAAGCATTGGAATATACGCCTTCGTATTGCAATACGAAGGCGGTATCCCCGGTTTGGGTGGGAAAAGATTGAACGGCTCTAAAGGCTATCCATTCCGCAGTCTTAAACCGTTCGGTTTTAGCGTCGTCCAAGATGATATAATAGGATAAGGCCGTAGGTTCATCAATGGGTGAACTTATCTTTTTTTTTCCTAATAATTCATTTAACGGAATTCCCAACCACTCGAATTCCGAAGGCCCGTAGAATTTAAAATTGGGATTTTGTTCATAAGGAAATTTATCCCTATCCCCTATTTCGATTTTTAACCGCTTGTATAATTCTTTTACGTTAAGGCCATCTTTCGATTCCTTCAATACGTGCAAAAGAGCGGAGGTAAATTGGCTGTTCGGTTCGCCCGTGAAGGAATATTCATGGTCTTGGCAACCCGAAATTAAAACTATCCTCGCCTTGATTTGATCCAAAGGATACACTTCCAATGTCGCCAAGTCCGGATGCATTTCCGGATTTAATTCTA
>JAHDDF010000765.1 GCA_020629475.1 Saprospiraceae bacterium | reverse complement strand
TATCGTATACCTTCAGGGAAGATTTTATCAGTTCCTCCCCCAGCAGGATGGCCGGCACATTTATCTTTATCCGGTTCCCGCCCATCGAGCATATCCCGTACAGGATGGTATTTTTAGGAACCTCACGTCCTTTATAAAATCCCTTTTCCAGAATCCGGATTTGCACCTTATCCCCCGTTTTCAATTTCACACCCTGATCTATGCTACCTTCCAGTATTTGTAAATTATTTGTTATAAATGCTTGATTTTCCACTCCAAATTCTCCCGCATTTTCTCGCGCTACTTCCTCCCCTTTTGATTTTAATTCCGCCCGTAGCATTTCTATCAATGCTTCTTCATCACTCTTCTGCTCTCCCTTTTTCAAGTCATCCCTCGTGCCCGTTTGGGTATGGAAACTCAACGTTCCTTTTCTTATTTTCTTCTCCTTCCGTTTTCTTCCATTTTCTAAATCATCTTTCACCCCTGCATTCAACTCCGTTCCATCCATCGAAAAATTTCTGGTAACTTTTGCATAATCTTCCACACCTTTACGATAAGCTTCCGCCTCTTTTTTCAATGTACTTTCTACTTCCATTTCCTCCCGTCGCCTGCGGTTCTCCGCGATGCCCGATTCCACGTTGGCAACCCGTTCCGCTTCTTTTTTATCACTATTTTTCGGATCATCACTTGCATACTTGTAGGTATCCATCACGTAATTCAATTCTTCTTTTATGCCTGCATTAATGCCCGTGCTGTCGGTCACATTTTCTTCATTTACCAGCCCTTCCCTTTCTCCATTACCATCCCCATCTTCCGTCCCCATGCTCCTCGCCCATACCGAACGCTCCGCTTGCCGCACCATCGTCTCCATCAAGAAATTCTCTTTCTTGCTCGCCTTGATGATCTCCTTCTTGCTCTTGTCGAAAAGTGTCGTGCCGCCCTTTTGCTCGCTGATGTAGTTTATATCTTGCTGCAAATCCGACACCGGTACCGTCGTTGACTTTTTATTTTTAACAATACTTTCCCGTTTCGCATTATTTCTTTTTAATCCATCCGTCAAGTTCCCGTTTGCAAACACGATTGCCCCGTAAGGCATCCAAAATAACAACGGTATCGCGTAAAGCAATTTTGGTATGCTCCCGTTTTTACCTTTCGGAAAATGACCTTTCCAATTTTTTATTTTGTTTAAAAAATCCGCCTTGTTGCCTGTCTTTTCCATACCAAAACGTTATAAATTCAAGTGCATAAATCAGG
>JAHDDF010000764.1 GCA_020629475.1 Saprospiraceae bacterium | reverse complement strand
CTTGAACCTTATTCGCTTCTTTTATTCCGATTAAAATCAATAGGGAATCCCTTTACGGAAATTCCGTCGTCCCTAATTCACCATCAAAATAATCCTAGAGCAAAAGGCTTTGCTCCTCGTTCGCCAATTCCATTTTTTCTTTGTGAACCTCTACCGATTCATGAAATTCCTGAAATTGCTTTTCGTCGAATCCTAATTCTTTTTGGAGACGTTCTTTCGTAGGGTGTTTCCTATCCCCGTGAGGCGGACCCGGTCTAAAAAACATAAAGGCAAGTAAGCCCAAATTCATGACCAATAGCAGACCCGCTGCCCACTTAAAAAAAGTCAGTGATTTCATAGATCGTAAAGTTCATAATCAGACAAGAAATCCCCTGCCTCACGTTCAACTTGGGCAATGCCTCCGGAATCCGCTAAAGCGTACTTCATCCCGATTCCTACATTCAACACCAATAAAAGGATAGCGGCGGCAGCTCCTAGGTTTCGTTGCCACTTGGGAATCGTCATCACTCTAGACCCGGCAATATCCACCATAATTTTATCAAAAAGCCCAATCGGAGCCACCGCACGAGACATATCCCTTGTGGTATCTATTGTTTCACTTATCCATTTTTCTCTTTCGTCTTCCATATGCTTACTTTTTTGACAATCATTTTTTCGGTTTCCTTCGTTCCGGATAAAATTTTTCCAACTTTTTCCTGAGATTCCCTTTTGCCCTTTGTAATAAGGACTCCGTTGCTTTAAGGCTTTGCCCCATGATATCCGCAATTTCCTGCCTTGGTAATCCTTCAATAAATCCAAGGATAAAAGCGGTCTTTTGCTTCGTAGGTAATTCATCCAAACAACGGAAAAGTAGTTTTCCCTTCTCTTGGTTTTCCAATAAGAATCCGGGATGGACAAAATCTTCCCGCTCCCGCCCCACATCTTGCAAAGACAGGAAAGAGAATCGCTTTTTTTTCTTGATGTAATTCAAGGAGGTGTTTACCGTAATCCGATAAATCCAAGTAGCCAAGGCGGAGTCACCCTTATAAGTGTTTGCCTTGCGGAAGATTTGTGTAAAAACGGTTTGGGTAACCTCTTCGGCATCCTCCCTGTTTTGGAGATAAGAAATGGCGGTATTGTAAACACGATCGGAAAATTGGGCATACAAATCCCGGAAGGCGCTCTGGTTACCTTCGGCAATTGCATTCATCCTTTGGATATCCTCCACGTATTCTCTCTCCTTTTCGGAATGGC
>JAHDDF010000763.1 GCA_020629475.1 Saprospiraceae bacterium | reverse complement strand
CACCTCCTTTTGGGTAGGCATCGTATTAAATCGTTCCCGATGGTTTCTTATCGCTCGTCGGATGGCTTCGCGGTTTCTCGTTACGTCCTTACGTTCCCGCTTTTCACGGGGAAAGACCGGCGGCGTCTCCCTCGCCGTTTCGTTAGCCTTTCCCCGGATTAGTTTCCCCCTTGGAAGTCGTCGGAGTAGATTTCCAATTGGATGTCGTCAACGGCACCGGATGGCGTTCCGCTTGGGATATTTCCGGAAGGATTCTTTTTCCCGGAAGTTTCCGGGACCTCATTTCCGGAACCGGAAGTTTTTGGCGGAACTTTCCGCTTTTGTTCCCTTATTTTGACTTCCTCAATATAGGTTCTGCGGTTATAATGGACGATGAATAGACATTGGGCAATTAAACCCAATTCAATAATCAAGGTGATACCGGAGAAAGTGGCGGCGTTCCTGTTTACGTTTTCCGAATGGAAAATTTCCCCTTTCAGGTTATTGCCGTCTATCCGTTCCCGTAGAATACCGAGACGATCCATTTTAGCCGTTAGGGAAGGGGTAAGGGCTGTAATTTGCCTTTGTGCATCGTTGGTGGTGGTTCCTTTCCATTTGGTATTCCGTGCCTCCTCGATTTGGGAATTAAGGGCGGAAATTTCCGCTTCGAGTTCCACCGCCTCGGAATTATCCGCGACCTTTTGTTCCTCGTAGGCAGGGGTAAAATGTTCTATCGCCAACCTAATCCCGAAGAAGGATAGGGCACAAGAGCCGATAAGGAAAAATATCATTCCAGCTAAAAGGTCATGCTTTACGGTATCGTGGAATTTCCATTGTTCCATAAAGTCGAAAATGATTTTCCTTTTCGTTAATTCCCAAAGTACCAGGAGTGCCACCGTAAAGAGGGCGGCTAAAATCCATCCCATAAATTCCGAGCCCTTGAAATAGAGAAAGGAGAAAGCGGAGGAAATGGAATAGAGGGAACAAAATATTCCCCCTATGATGGCTAAAATGAAATACGGTTTTGCCCTAGTGGAGTAGGGTTTGGGACGTGCCAATTCCTTCAATTTTTGAAATCGGCGATCCGTCATTTCGGAATCGTATAATTCGTCGTAAGGATTCATTTGAAATCGGTTTATTCGTTTTTAAATCTTTTCGCTGCCTCCAATCGGATTGCGTCCAATTTCCGGTACAATTCCCGTATCGTCGATGGCTTCCTCGAATTCGGTAACCGGCTTGGGAATACCTTTGTTTT
>JAHDDF010000762.1 GCA_020629475.1 Saprospiraceae bacterium | reverse complement strand
CGAAGCCGGCACCGTACACGAATCGGACATGCCCTTTTTTATCGATTTTGATTTGCTGTTGTACCAGTTGGATGTCCCAGTGGTTAGAGCCCCAAAGTCGTTGATCCAAGGCCGACATGGATTCGGGGAGGTTTAATTTTCCGTCGGCTAAGTAAGTACTTATCCCGTAATCAATCAGCAACCACCTTGTCCTGACCCTTCGGGTAGCCTTAACGCTGTCCTTATCTGTATCACCGATGCTAATGGAAATATTTACGCCTTCCTCATCTTCTGCTTCTACTGCAATGGAATCCGTTTCCATTGGTTCATCCACGGGCGGAATGGTATCCGTTTGGGCATAAGAAGTTACTAATGAAAAAATAAATACGATTACAAAACTTAACTTTTTCATGATAATGGATTTTCTGGTTTTCTATTCAAATAAATGCTTCAAACTTTCCGGGCATAATACTCACCGTAGCAAGCTTGCTTGCAATATTATTATTGTAATTTAAAAGATAATTTTACTTGTATATAAACACCTAGGAATTTACCAATCCGAGGAAGCAAAAGCTTCGGGGGTCAATGCGTCCTTTATCCCGGATTTAATGGTATTTATTTCATCGTTCTTGGGTATCATACCCGCTTTTTCCAAGCGAGCTATCAGGGTGTTTCTAGGTTGTAATTCCTTGACGGAAACACCCGGAACTCCAAGCAGTTCACCCTCGGTATTAGCGGCAACAACTATAGCTTCAACAGGCTGTATTTCAGCGAATTCAGGTATGTTATTTCTTATGGGGCGCACCTTTTCCCCAGGTATTTCCAAGGAAGGCTTCGAGTCTTTATCCGCTATGGCGGGAACAAATTCCGAATTCGGTAATTCAAGGACTTCCTCATGTTTAGGAAGTACGGGGATATAAAGTTCTTGTCCCTTGGCGTAAACCGCCGGGGCCGGCTTTTGTTTAGGTTGTTCCCGCCCGGGTGTTTTCTCCGTTACCGTAGCGGTTTTCTTGAACTTTTCTTCCTCGTTTTCCGTATCGGCATAAATCGCTTTCCCTCCGGGTTTTAATTTCTTGGAATCAGTATTTTTTATTTCAATATCAATTGTTTTTTCGTTTGGGTTTTCCGGCGTTATTATTTCATTTTGGATGGGTGTTTCTAAATTAATATTAGATTTCTCATTGGCATAATTACCGGAGTCGTTTTCCCGGGGCAATACAAAAAACCAAGCCCCCACCATTAATAAAGCGATGCCGC
>JAHDDF010000761.1 GCA_020629475.1 Saprospiraceae bacterium | reverse complement strand
AAACTCATGAAATTAAACCACGGGATAAAAGCAATTCGTTTTTTAGGTAATGACTTGAAAATTTTCTTAAAACCCGAAGAAACAAAAGAGGAATTAATATTAACCTTAGAAAATATTGTTTCCTTCGAAATCCTTGACAACTCACTTCCCAAGGTAAAATCCGTAAGCATTAGAAAACCCGGAGGTACTTATCTTCAGCGCATCTCCTTAAAATTGAAAAATAAAAACATTAAAGAGAACTTCTTTGAAACCTTTTTATTCTCTGACGAGAACAAAGTCAATTTTTTCATTAGACTAGTTTCGGAAAAATCAGAATTAAAAACTACTTGACCATTTATCGTCTCGGGTTGTACCCGAGATGCCATACGCCCAAGTCCTCAACACCATTTACCATAATTAATATCAAAGGCGCATATCGAATATCGGGCACAGCCCGAGACCATAGGTTTTTTTGCTTTGCTTGAGAATTGAAAGGATTCTCTTGATGCCCCGCAAATAATAATTCCACCCCTTCGGGGTTGATACGGCACTCCATTCCAAGCTATGGTAATGTCATCCCTTCGGGATTACCATTACAAAATCCCGAAGGGATGACACTACCATAGATCAAAATAGCCATTTCAACCAACCCTGAAAGGGTGGAATTACCATACCCCAACATTGCATCAAACCCCACAAACCCCGACCTTAACCAAAGAAAAGATCGTCTCGGGCTGTGTCCGAGATGCTCCACCAAACGATGCCTAAAACACACAATACAAAAAACAATAAAAATGCAACACCCCGCCATCTCCACCCACAAAAACCTGAGGTATTTTACCTTACTGTTCCTATACTTCATCCAAGGATTTCCCGTAGGAATTTTCTTCCTCACCATTCCCGCTTGGTTAGCGGAAAATAATGCATCCGTTGCGGATATCGGATACTTCTCATTTATCACGACCCTGCCTTGGACCTTAAAATTCATAAACGGATTTATCATTGACAGAATCGTCTATCTACCGATGGGACGAAGGCGGGCGTGGCTCCTTGGCTCTTTCTTGTTTATTATCCTAGCGCTAATAGTATATGCCATTATTTCACCACCGCCTACGGAACTCACTTTACTTGCCGTTTTCTCCTTCATTATCATGTTAGGCACCACGTTCCAAGACACGGCAATAGACGCCATGGCTGCCGATTTGGTAAAAGAGGATGAATTATCCTTCGCCAACGGATTGATGTTCGGTGGGCAGA
>JAHDDF010000760.1 GCA_020629475.1 Saprospiraceae bacterium | reverse complement strand
TTTTTGTTGGTGACCGCGGGAGGATTCGAACCCCCAACCCTCAGAGCCGAAATCTGATATTCTATCCAGTTGAACTACGCGGCCAACGGTGGTGCAAAGGTATAACCTATTTTTTAAGATAAAAATTCCGGATTGGGATAAAATTATCCCTCATCCTTGTATTCCTTCAGGAGTTTTTCCACATCCACTATAAGACGGTCCGTATCATCCTTATCCGTTCCTCTGGCGAAAGCGCGGATATGTCCTTTTTTATCAATCAAGATGATATAACCGCTATGGTCAAATCCACCGGGAGCGGTAGGATCCTCTAAGGCGGAGCTGTTATAATCTTCCGCTATTTCATAAATCTCCGCCTTCTCACCCGTTACGAAGTGCCATTTATTGGTTTCTACACCTAGGGCTTCCGCATAACGTTTGAGGGCGGGAACGGTATCATGTCGGGTGTCAATGGAATGAGACAAGAAAGCCACCTCATCATTGTCCTCGAAATAATCATACATGTTTTTCATGTTCCGCTTCACCTTGGGGCAAATGGTAGGGCAATGAATGAAAAAGAAGTCCGCTATATAAACCCGTTCCCCCAGGAAGGTCGCATTGGTTACCTCTTGGCTATCTTGATTGATAAAAGAAAAAGGACGAATGGTGTGCTCCACCATTTCCTTGGTTTCCTTGTCCAGTTTTTTGATGATGGGAAGGCTCGCGTTTTCATCAACGGGCTTCTCCTTGGGGGTGCAGGCGAAAAGGAGGATGGGGAAACTGAAGTAGAGAATCCAAAATTTATTCATCGGAAATACTGTTTTACGAATAACAGCGCAAAAGTAAACCGAGTTGAACAAGAAAATTAATTTTTCTTACTCAACCATCTTTTTAGAAAAACCGGAACACCCGGATTCTTGATCCAACCTTTAAGCTTACTCCACCAAACATCAAAAATGGTAGTTTTTAAATATTGATAATACATAATCGGGAGCGGGAGATTCTTGAGTTCCATTGCATCTTCTAACTCAAATTTCAAGAATAATCTTCCTAGGGCGGATTGCCTGATGCAAGAAGACTTATTTAACTCCCGACTTCTCCATTCCTCATTGAGCCAATGGATGAAATACCATTCCTTAGGAATTCTTTTTCGGGTAATCATGAATGGGTAAATGGCATGCCAAGCATCAATATTTGAAAGCCCCTCCCTTCGGAATTTCATTAAGCCCGCCTTTTTCACTTCCTCGTTTAGGATTTTAA
>JAHDDF010000759.1 GCA_020629475.1 Saprospiraceae bacterium | reverse complement strand
CAAACCATCATCCGAAGGAAGTTTAGGTTCCGGAGGAGCTTGTGCAAATCCTAGGTTTTGAAAAAATAATAGGAAAAGAGAAAATAGGATAAATCGCATCATCTCTTCGCCAATTGAAACCGAATAGGAAGGGTATATTTCACACGCACCTTACGACCGTTTTGCTTACCTGAGGATGCCCATTTCGGCATTTTCTTAACTACCCGTAAAGCTTCCTCTTTGCATCCACCGGCAGGAGCCTTTACCACTTTTATATCGGTAATTGACCCGTCTTTTTCAACAATGAACTGAACCACAGCCATTCCCTCAATATCATTTTCTTGGGCTACCCTTGGGTATCTTACATTTTTTTGAACCCAGGTAATCAAAGCCTTATCAGAGCACTGTTTTCTTTCCTTCTCTGTTGATAGTCCTTCACATTCACTACCAAAAACAGGCATTCTTTCGGCAATTGTTACCGGTCCATCATCCACCGGTTCAGGCGGAGCAGGAGGTTTCACCACAGGAGGCTTAGGTTGTTCCACCTTCTTAGCGGGCTTTTTGGGCGGACCGGGATTGGGCGTCGGGTTGGGTATGGGATTTACCTTTGGTTCCGGAGTGGAATTCACTACCGGTTCCGGCGTTGGTTCGGGTTCAAATTCCGGTTCGTCAATCTCATCAATCTTGTCATTGATTTCAATTTCCGGTGGCGGGGGTAATTTTTTCTTCTCCTGAGTTGTCCTTATGGGCTCTACAAGAAGATCGTCATCCTCACCCTCGTGGATTTCAACCTTTTTCAATGGTGCTTCCGTAAACGTATAATTTATGGCAAAATATGCCAGTCCTAAAGCGATAATTAAGCCGATTTGAAAATGGATATTCCTGTTTTTGCGTAAGCCGGAGATATCCTGACGCTGGTAACTCATGTCTTTTTGGTTTTAAATTTTGCAATAGCATGATGTACGCACCTAGGGTGCATTTCGTACACTTACATAAAATCGGATAGGATTTTCGACGTACGGGATAAATCCCGCTAAAAAACCGGAGGCGTTTTCCTTGGAACTGGCTTATTCGACGTTCCATTCCCATTCATCAGGAAAATCACCTTACCGGAAACTTTTCGGTAGAAGCTTCTAATGTATTAGATGCAGGTAAACGGAAAAAGGGTGTATGGAGAGCGAAAAAAATTAATTATTCAATTTTCAATTACGAATGTAACCACAAGTTAAAATCGCTACTTCGTAATTCAATCATTCGT
>JAHDDF010000758.1 GCA_020629475.1 Saprospiraceae bacterium | reverse complement strand
GCTTGGATTATGAGTTCACCCTCGTCTTCGAGTTGGACTTGAAGCACAACGCTACCGCCACCAAGGATAGGACGGGCTTGTTCATGGACAAACCCGAATTCATCATTTCCGAGGAAACGGGTAAGATTATCCGTGACTGGTGCAACTCCGGCACCGACCTATCCGAGGCGAAGGAACGTATCCAAGCTTGCGAATCCATCGAGGAACTGAAAACGGTGTACAACCAATACGAGTTGTGGTACGAGCAGCTTGAGCAGGACTTCAAGGACAGGAAGCAAGCCATAGTGGAAAATCAATTTTCAAACCCGACTAAAATCGTAGAGAATGGAATTGCTAACGGCTAACCAAAACGGGGTCATGCCCGAAACCACGCCCGTAAACGACATCCGTTTTATCGAGGCGAACACCCAAGCGGTCTCCTTGGACGAACTCCGGAATCGCCACCTGATTCCCGTATTTATCAAGGACAATACGCCTACGGTTTCCCAAGCGGATTTCATCGGTTCCTCCATGGAATTGGTGGAGCAGCTATCGGGGGAAAGGACGGCTAATCTTGGCGTAAGGGTATCGCATCCCATCAAGGGAAGGATTTTCCAAGCCCGAAACAAAAAGGCTTCCGAACTTCAAGAGCACGAGAAAACCATTTACTATGAACGGATGGCTTTCTCCTTCGATATTCCCGCCGTTTCGAAAACGGTAAACGGTAAAGAGGTTTCACTTTCGGTGGTGGGCGTCAAAGCCTACAACCAAGACAACCTTTACGCCTTCGGGAATTCCTTGCAGCGTTTCAAATTCGGTATCGGGTATAAGGTGAAGGTGTGTACGAACCTCTGCTTATTTACCGACGGCACGAGCCTTGACATCAAAGTAAGGAGCTTGGAGGAGTTGGAGGATTCCATCGGCAAATTAATTGAGGGCACGAATTTCAACGACCAATTACGGCTCCTGGAATCCTTCGATGATTACCGATTGACGCAAAAGCAATTCGCTACGCTCCTCGGGAAATGCCGGATGTACAATCATCTGCCCAAGGATTTGAAACGGGACATCCCGGAGTTGCTTATCTCTGATTCCCAAGTTTCCATGGTGACCAAATCCTACTACAACGACGACCGTTTCCCCAAGGACGAGGACGGCGGGATTTCCTTGTGGAATCTCTACAACCTTTATACGGATGCTGTGAAGTCATCTTACATAGTTCATGGATAGGAATCTGACTGCCCTTTACTCAGGGCATA
>JAHDDF010000757.1 GCA_020629475.1 Saprospiraceae bacterium | reverse complement strand
AAGAGAGAGTAATATTATGATACAGCATTGTAAAACCGTAGCCGCCGTTTTATTTGCGGCAATCCTTTTCATCGCTTGCGGCGATGGGGAAGGACGGGTCGGTGCCAAGGAATTTTATTTCCCGGTAGAAGACCTAAAGGAAGGAAAAGTGTATGAATACCGTTCCGTTGACAATGATACCTTACCCGCCAGGTATTGGTACTATATGACAATGGATACGGATACCGGAAAATACCTTGTTTCCTCTTATTACGATTACGCCTTCGTGAACCGTCAATTGGTCGTGGAGAAAATTGATGAAAAGAAGGGTGCGTTCGCGACCCAATATAAATTCCTTTCGGTAGCGCAGGATCAAGAAACGTCCAAAATCGTGGATGTGGAAATCGTAAAGAATTACGCTTTCCCGTTTCATCCAAAACCGGAAACCGAAGGCTACCCGATGGAATTAAAATTCAATGACCCGGATGATCCCTCGGAAAGTATCCGCTTGGTGCGGATGCGGAAACTTGTGGGAGACACTATTTATTCCTTTGACGGAGAAGATCATCAAGCATTGCTTTTCGAGGCAAACGAACTGAGGGAATTCACCCACCCCGACAAGGGGGATTTCGATGCGGAAACCCAAGCATTTGAAATTTACGCTGAAGGGATAGGTCTTATAGCAAGAAAATACAGTCTAGGGGATGTCCAATTCGAGTATGCTCTTAAGCGGATTTTTGACATGAAGGAATTCGAAAATATGGCATATGAATATTGGGGTAAGGAATTCGAACTCTCCCCATTTTAAAACAAAAAATACATCAAAATATTTTTTGTTGTATTTTTATCCAAAAGTAGACCATGGCGTTTAAAATAGATTCTCCTTTTATACCAACCGGTGACCAGCCCGAAGCTATCCGACAATTGGTAAACGGTGTCGAAACCGGGGAGAAATACCAATGCCTATTAGGGGTAACCGGTTCCGGAAAAACCTTTACCATTGCCAATATGGTAAAGGAACTGAACCGACCGACCTTGGTCTTAACCCATAACAAAACCCTTACCGCCCAGCTGTATTCGGAGTTCTGCCACTTTTTCCCGGAAAACGCGGTAGAGTACTTCGTTTCGTACTACGATTATTATCAGCCGGAAGCATATCTCGCCTCTTCCGATACTTATATAGAAAAGGATTTATTGATCAACCAAGAAGTGGACAAACTTAGGTTACGCGCTACTTCCTCCATCCTTTCCGGAAGAAG
>JAHDDF010000217.1 GCA_020629475.1 Saprospiraceae bacterium | reverse complement strand
GATGATACCGTCCACCATTTCCATGATATAAAATGAGGCACCGATGATGTCCTTGTCTTCCGTGTAGGCATAAGCCTTGGGGGCTTTCCCGAAAGCCTTGTTCAATCCGGATAGGACCTTGAACTCCCTGCCCATATCATGCCCTCTTTTAACGGCACCTTTCGGGGGGCGGCGCAGGACGTATTCCTTTTCCCCAAGGGATAGGAGATAGGTAAGATTGGAAAAGCCCGTACTGAATTGTAGCACATCCAGATTAGTGTCGGTATTGGCTATCAAGCCATTCTCGTTCATGAAACCCAACAAAGGTCCTTCGGGTAGTTCTTCTCCTTTCCTGACTTTTTGCCCCATTTTATTTTTTTCCGTAAGATAGAAAAATGAAACATTGGCGAAGGGGCTTCCGTAAAAAATGAGGGGATTTAAACTGTTGACGGTTCCCTATGTTTTGAACCTTGGCAATGGAGGGCGATTTAAGAAAAGAGCGGCACGTATACGATATCATGAAACGGATGGCGATGGTCATCGGTGGGATAACCCTATTTTACTCCGTATATGCTTTTATATCAGGCAATTACAGGAATTTTGTTGCTCACGGGATAATTTATGTTCTCGTAGGAGGTATCATTTGGGGGGTAAGAACCGAGCGTTTTCCCTTAGTCGCGTTTATCGCAAGTGTAGGAATGCCCATTATGGTTTTGGTCAATTGCCTTTATTTGGGAGGACAAAACGGTTTCGACATTACCTTTTTCGCCACGGCATTGACACCTTTCTTGTTCTACGAGAAAAACAGGATTCCTTTCATTATTTTTTGGTTGAATTTCCTGATGTTTTTAGGGGTTCGCATTTACTATTTCTACTCCGGGATTTTTTCGGAAATAGTAAATCCCACCTTTTATTTCGCCAATAGTGCCGTAATATTTTCCTTTCTCTTCTTGATTATCCTTTTCTTTCAACGGGCGCTGAATAAGCACAATGCGTTGCATGCCGAGCGCAATCATAAATTGAGGGAGGCAAAGGATAATTTGGAGTATAAGGTAAGTGAGCGTACCAAGGAGCTTTCCGTTAAGAACGAAGAATTAAAACGCCTTTTGAATGATGCCAAAAGTTTCAACCATATCCTTTCCCATGATATGAAGGAACCCGTTCGTTCCATGGTTAGTTTTTCCCAATTGATGGATAAATCGGTTAAGGAGGAAAAATATGATAACCTAGAGGATTTTGCCGGTTTCGTGGAACGTGGCGCCAAGCGCTTGGATCGTATTATTGATGATGTGGGATTGCTTTTTGAACTGGAGGCTTGGGAGGAGGAGCCCGCCTTTTTCTCCCTTTCTGAAACCATCTCGAACATTGAAACAATTTTAGGCGCAAATATTTCTACCGCAGGGGCTCGGTTAGATGTTGGAAGATTACCATCCATTTGGGGTGTTAAAGGTCAGGTAGAATTGTTGTTTTCCAATTTAATGGAGAACGCCATTAAGTTCAGGAATGGCATGGCGCCCGAAATAAAAATTTATGCCCGGGAAGCGGATGGTTATTATCAGGTTTTCTTTGAGGATAACGGGATAGGAATTGAAAAAGAATACCGTGAAATGGTCTTCGAAAAATTTAAACGACTCCAAAATAACCTCAGTGAACCGGGTAGTGGAATGGGCTTGGCGATTTGCAAAAGGGTAATGGAAAACCATAAGGGCTGTATTACCATTATAGAAAAGGACCAACCCGGTACGTGTTTTAGGCTTTGTTTCCCAAAAAGGGAGGGCTTTTGTTTGCCGGAATAATGAATGAACGCTTGGAGCTTTTAAAAACCATCAAGGCGGAATGGGTAAGGAGCAATGCCGATAGAAGGCACCCGTTCCGATTATTTTCCCTAGGAACCATTAAGTATCCCGAAGGTACGCCGGCGATTCGGACGGTGGTGTTACGGTCTTTCCGTCATGATACTGATTCTTTCCTTGTATTCACGGACTCCCGGTCTCCTAAGTGCTTGGATATTTCCCACCAAGATGCCGTTGAATTATTGTTTTATCATCCTAGGAAAAAATGGCAAGTAAGGGTTAAGGCAACTGCCAAGGTTCAAGGAAAAGAACATCCGGATTACCGAGGATTTTTGGAACAAGCCAAGCAATCTCCTTCCATCTCGGATTATATGACTTTACATCCTCCGGGCACACCTTCGGAACAAGTGGAGTTCGGGGATGAGATACACTTCGCTTTTATTGAAATGGAAGCTAAAGAGTATGATATCCTAATGTTGGATAGGGCAGGGCATAAGCGGGAACGCTTCGTGAAAACAGGGGGTGATATATGGGAAGGTAGTTCCTTGGTTCCTTGATGAAAACTAATTTACAAGCTCCTCCAAAAATGCCCGTACTTTTGTTTTTCGGCAATAATTTTTCCTTCGCCGGCAAGGCGTGTTAGGGTATTAAAACAATCCTTTTCGCTCTTATCAAGTAAAAAAGCGACTTCCCGAGTGGAAGTATAGCCGAATTTTTTAATTACACCCATTTCGTCCAAGGTGATTGCATTTTTCTCAGGTCTCTTTCCAAGGGTTTTTTCCAATGCGATACCGTAATTCGAATAACCCGAAGTTCCTGAAATACTGAATCCTTTGCCATCGGGAGCAATGAATATAAGCGTGGGAAAACCCCTTACACCATAGTCTCGAGTAGCTTGAATATCCTCCATGAAGGAAAGCTCTACCTCAGGAGAAGTGAAATCCTTTTTAAATTGTTCCAAGTCTCCCCCTACCTGCTCTACGAGTTTAAAGAGATTTTCTTCCTTGGCGATATTGACCTTATTCAAGAAAAGCCATTCTCGTGAAAGCCTTAAAAACGCTTGTGCTTTCCTGAAACCCTGCAGCTCCATTGCTTTGTAAGCCTTGGATGGCGGGTAGGATGAGTCCAAAGGATCTTCCAACCAAACATCCCCGTCTATGGACATGCCGGAGTATTGTCCCACCTCATCCCAATGATGCGCTACGTCCTTGGGGCCGGAAATACCGTTCGCGGAATCCTTGAATCCTTCCCAGCCGGGAAGTAAGCCCCCCATTACATAAGTGATTTCTACGATATCCCCATACTCCATCTTGAACCGCTTGAGTTCCGGCTCAATTGCCCAGCAAGCCGAGCAGATGGGATCGGTGAAATACAGGATTTCCACCTTTTGGGTTGCGGGAAGGTTCATTTCTACTAATTCTTGTTGTTCTTGGGGTTCACATTCAACCTTGTCCGGGGTACAGACTAAAGATTTTCCGTTTTCCATCTCGGTGCTTTGTGTTTCCTTGTATTGACAAGACGCGAAAAACAGCATTGCCAAAACAATGGAAGTTAGGTGCCTCATCAATAAAGTTTTTATGAAGTTGTTCAAGAATTGCTGATTGAAGCAAAAATTCAAAAAAGTGGATTTGTAGCCAATTGAGTAATTTTTGGACAACTTCTATGTTCCTACCTTGTATATATGGATTTGCGGAAGAATTGTTACAAGAAAGGAAGAGTTTTTTTACAATTTACCCCATTTAGTCTCGTTTTTACACCATTTGTCGTGTGTGACCACTAAAGTAAACCTACCGTTTGGGCTAGGGTATCCTTTTGACTACTTTTAATATACATTTCAGACGTTAGACACTAGATGTTAGACGTTAGACAGTTGTTTACTAAAGTAACAAAACAGAATCTAATGCCTAATGTCAAATGTCTAATGTGTTGATTTTTAGTTAAATGAAATTACCTGAATTAGCAACAAGATTACTTGTCGGAGCCTAGGTTTTAGACATTAAATTGGATTTTATTATTTAAGCTAAATTTATCTAACGTCTAACGTCTAACGTCTTTACAATAAGATTTTAGTCAATGGCTTTTCCTGAGAGAGAGAACAACAGGACGGCTTAGTACAGCTGATTTTAAATGGAGAAACCATTATTCGATAGCCACGGTAGGAGAATCAATTATCTCCGGCTTGCCGTTACCGATAGGTGTAACTTGCGCTGCTTTTACTGCATGCCCGAGAAAGGGATTTCCTTCCTGGAACGCAAGGACTTATTGAGCTTTGATGAAATGTTCCGCATTCTCAAGGTAGCAAGGGGAATGGGCGTTGATAAATTCCGGATTACCGGCGGCGAACCCTTTGCCCGTAAGGGTATTATGCCATTCCTGAAAAAGGTTAAGCAAGACTTAAAGCCTACTGCTTTTTCCATTACTACAAATGCCACGCTCATCGGTAATTATATCGAGGAAGTCGCCCGGCTATTCCAAGCGGTAAACGTAAGTCTGGACGCCTTGGATAAGGAGCGTTTTTTCGAGATCACGAGGCGGGATGATTACGATGCCGTTATTGCCAATATTCATGCCCTTTTGGATGCCGGTGTACAAGTAAAAGTGAATGCCGTAGTCCTTTCCGGTAAAAATACCGAGGATATTTTACCCTTTGTGGAGTGGACGAAAAACCTGCCTATTGAAGTTCGGTTTATCGAGGAAATGCCCTTCAACGGAACCCGTGATTCCAAGGAGATTTCCGATTGGAATTACAAGAAAATTTTAGAGCATATCCAAGGGGAATTCAAGGAAGTTGAAGCATTACCTGTTCCTTCAGGTGCTACCTCATTGATGTATCAAGTAAAAGGATTCCAAGGGAAATTCGGGATTATTCCCGCGTTTTCAAGAACCTTTTGCGGAAGCTGCAACCGTATACGCATTACCCCGAAAGGGGAATTACGGACTTGTCTATACTCCACCAAAGGAACCGATTTACTGACTCCGATACGAAAGGGGATGGAAGATGCTTCCTTGGAGGAAATGATCAGGGACGCCGTAATGAAAAAGGAAAAGGACGGCTTCGCGGCAGCGGCGGCAAGGGATGGCTTTATCCCCATTTATGAATCCATGACGACCATAGGCGGATGATACAAGTAAACGAGGCGGATAAATTGGTGGAACAGAACCTTTGGTCAGCAAACTCAAGGACGGTTCCGTTTTCTGAATCCCAAGGAAAAATATTAGCCGAGGACATCCGTGCGGATCGTCCGTTCCCGCCTTTTGATAGGGTGGCGATGGACGGTATTGCGATAAAATATTCCACCTTTCAAGAAGGAAAAAAATCATTTCCGGTTCAAGGGGTTGGCAGGAAGCCCTAAGGTTCTATTGCAAGATGAGACGCATTGCTTGGAGGTAATGACCGGTGCCATATTACCGGAAGGTACGGACACGGTAATCCAATATGAATGGTTGGACATCAAGGACGGAACTGCCGTTCTGGAAAAATGGGAAGGATTGCAAGAAGGACGCTCCATACACCCGAAAGGCAAGGATTGCCCGGAAGGGGAATTATTAATTCCTAGGGGAAGAAGGATCGGTCCGGTAGAAATAGCCATTTTAGCAACGGTAGGGAAAGCGGAAGTGCAAGTCGTGGATCATCCCAAGGTTGCGATTATCGCCACGGGGGATGAATTGGTTCCCGTAGCGGAAACGCCCTTGCCGCATCAAATCCGGGCATCCAATGTACATATGCTTCAGGGAGCTTTGAAGGAATTATTCTTGGAGGGTGATATTTTTCACCTCAAGGATGACCGTGAAATGCTCTTGGTTAAAATCCGAAAAATCCTTTCCGATTATGATGTCCTCCTGATAAGTGGCGGGGTTTCCAAGGGGAAATTCGATTATATCCCGGGTGTTTTGGAAGAGTTGGGGATAAGAAAGTTATTCCACCGCGTACGGCAGAAACCGGGGAAACCTTTTTGGTTCGGGCGGGGTGAGGATACCTTTGTTTTCGCCCTTCCGGGCAATCCGATTTCAGGCTTTATGTGCTTTCATCGCTATTTTAAAAAGTGGTTGTTTGAAAGTTTGAACACGGAAAAAAAACCGGCTTATGCCAAATTGAAAACGGATTTTACTTTCAAACCCGAACTAACTTACTTCTTGCAAGTCAGGGAGGAAAGAGATGAAAATGGTGAAATAATGATGGTGCCGAATAAGGGCAACGGTTCCGGTGATTTAGCGGGCTTAACCCGTTCCTCCGGTTTCCTTCAATTACCTTCCGACCGCTCCGAATTCAAGGCGGGAGAGGAGTTTCCTTATTTCCCCTTTTAAAACCGAGCAATGAAAAAACTAACGCACCTCAACGAGGACGGAAAAGTGAATATGGTAGACGTGGGCGATAAAGCGGTCACCAAACGTACCGCTAAGGCGCAAGCATTGGTTATTCTTTCCGAGGAAGTATTATCCTTATTCGAGAACAATGATGTCCAAACCAAAAAAGGACCCGTTTTCCAAACGGCGGTTATAGCCGGAATAATGGCATCCAAGAAAACCAGCGAGTTGATTCCCTTGTGTCATCCCATTGGATTGAACAAGTGCAATGTATCCGTCCGTTTAAATGAAAACCGTGAGGTGGAAATCATTGCGGAAGCAAGTATCCATTCCAAGACCGGGGTGGAGATGGAAGCACTCACGGCAGCCTCCGTAGCGGCATTGACCGTATATGATATGGTTAAATCCTTCGGGCATGATATTGAAATAAGACATATCCGTTTATTGGAAAAAACAGGCGGGAAATCAGACTTTAAAGCATCATGAAAAAACACTCCAAGCATACGAAATTAGCAAGGCCAAAAACAGGGGCTTTTGCAAAAAATGAATTCGCCGTTCTTGGAGGTCCTTGTGGGTTGATTCAGAAATTGTGTAATAAAATTGCCAAAGGCTTAAACGAGAAATATTCCGTTTCTTATTTGGATGAATCCCATTCGAAAAATGAGAATGAAACGGCTGTTTTATTTCAATATGATGTCGAAAAGAGAGGGGCGGTAATTTCTACGTCCCAGCCTGAACCTTCGGGTTTCGGGATGAAAAACATGTTTAGGAATACGGATGTGTTATTGATTAACGGGAATCATTTTGCTGCTTCCCGCCAAATCGTAATACTTGATGAAAAGAAGAAGGATTCTTTGGCAAGAAGAAAAGAGCAAATTTCTGACTTGGTATTAATCCTTACGAACGATTACGATGTAATTCCTGATTACCTCCTTGATGCCTCACAAAATATTCCTGTATTGGATATTTCCGAAACGGAAAAAATACTTGAGGTATTAGAATCAAAAATTGAAATTCCTGAACTTTTCGGCTTGGTATTAAACGGCGGGAAAAGTACCCGTATGGGCAAGGATAAGTCGGGGATAGATTATCACGGAATGCCGCAGTTGGAATATTTAAAAGAACAATTACATTCGGTTTGCGATAAGGTTTTTGTTTCCGTAGCCCAAGGAGAAGATGTTGATAGTCAGTCTGAAATAAAAGATACCTTTTCCGGGCTTGGCGCTTACGGCGGTATTTTATCCGCTTTCCGTGAATACCCTGATGCCGCTTGGTTGGTCGTTGCCGTTGATATGCCCAATATTAATCCCGGTTCTTTACGTGAATTGGTACATAAACGAAATATCAGCAAAGCAGCAACCGCTTTCCGCAACCCGGGTACCGATTTTCCGGACCCCTTGTTTACCATTTTTGAACCAAGGGCGTACCCGTTGTTATTGCAATATTTATCCCTAGGATATTCTTGTCCGAGAAAGATGTTGATCAATGAAAATATTGAATTGGTGGAGCCTTCTTCCAAGGAGATTTTGTTGAATATTAATACGCCGGAGGAACGGGAG
>JAHDDF010000216.1:5606-7636 GCA_020629475.1 Saprospiraceae bacterium | reverse complement strand
ATATTATTTTTTGGCGTGATTTTATTTTGGGGCTGCTCTCCTTCTCCTGAGGTGGCACCTGAAGTAGAAATAGCGGAAAAAATTATTGATACAATTCCCTTAAAAAAAGAAATCACTTTTGATTATGATACGTCCGTTTGGACGGATTTAGCCATTGTTGACCCCTCGCTTTATATTGATATGAGATATGCTACGGAAAATAATTTCGTGGAGGAAAAAATGTACGAATGCGGTAGATGTTTTTTGCGCAAACCTGCTGCTGATGCTTTATTAAAAGCACATAATAGATTAAAAAAACAAGGTTACGGCGGATTAAAATTATTTGATTGTTACCGACCCCGTCCTATTCAAAAATTATTGTGGGATAGGGTTCCGGATGCCCGTTTCGTTACGCCACCCGAAAAAGGCTCCATGCATAACCGTGGTGCGGCGGTGGATTTGACCATCGTGGACAAGGAGGGAAAAGAATTGGATATGGGTACGGATTTTGATTACTTCGGGAGGGAGGCATACCATACTTACACGGAGCATTCCCCCGAGATTTTACAAAATCGGGAATTGCTCAAAAATACGATGTACCACTATGGTTTCGTTCATATACGGACGGAGTGGTGGCATTACTCCTACCGCATCGGTGGACACGGGCTTTCTGACTGGGAATGGCCTTGCGGGGAATGATTTTTTGGCTTTTTCCGTTACATATTATAAAAAAAGCTAAACAAATCATTGAATGTCCTCGTATCAATGACTGTTTTGTTTGTTCATCCGGCTGTGAAATGTTATTATTGTAGCCTTAAACATGCTTACATTTTGAAAACCGCAACCCATCTTACAGGCGTCCTATTAGCCTTAACCATACTCCATGGTTGCGGCTTGATGGATCGCTCCTCGAATTCCCTAACGGGGGATTTGAATCCCGTTTCCGAAACCTTGGACAATGTAGCGCAAGCCAGTGCTATTCCTGCTATTTCTATCGTTAGGGGTAATGCGGCTAATCCGTCCCAATCCGTTAAAACGGCATTGAATGATTTCACGGAAATGACCGTCGGAATGTACAAGGATCATTACGCTATCCTTATCGAAACGGGGACACCGGAAATTCCCGGTAATTATTCAGCAGAGGATGAACCGTTCGGTGATGAAATCGCGATGGCGGACTTGGAGGAAAAAGCTCCGGAAGCAAATGACGAACCCTTGATTCCTGAATCCCGGACGGAACCCGAAGCGGAGGGTATTCTTGTTGCCGAGGGAACACCTGAAGTTCCTTCCGCTCCTGAAACCGCGCCCGCTGATGAGGAGTTTATCGAAAAAGGTACAAATGAATCCCAAGCACAGATGGGTTCTTTTAATATTAATGAAATAGACCAATCTTATTTGCTCGGGAAGTTCAATCCTTCTACCCATAAGGATTTTACGGCTATCGCTCGTGAATATTGCAACCGTAGAGGAATGTACATGAGAAAGGATGCTTACGAAGCATTCAAGCAAATGCATTTGGCTGCAGCCAAGGACGGGGTCAATTTGAAAATCGTTTCCGCTACCCGTAGTTTTTCCGGACAGAAAAAAATCTGGGAGGATAAATGGGTCGGTAACCGTAGGGTCCAAGGTCAAGATTTATCAAAGGCAATCCCTTTCGGTGTTGATCGAGCAAAGAAGATTTTAGAATACTCCTCCATGCCCGGAACTTCCCGCCACCATTGGGGAACGGATATTGATTTGAATGCCCTTACCAATTCGTATTTCGGTTCCGGCGAAGGCAAGAAAATCTATAATTGGCTAAACATGAATGCCCGTAAGTTCGGTTTCTACCAACCTTACACGGCAAAGAACGGCAATCGTCCTGATGGTTATAACGAGGAGAAATGGCACTGGTCTTACCTTCCGGTTTCCAAGGAGCTTACACGTAGCTTTGAGGACCAAATAGACGAAACTCATATTTCCGGCTTCCAAGGCGCTGAAACGGCAACGGATATTGAAGTGGTAAAAAAATACGTGATGGGGATTGATCCGGAATGCTTGTAGAATGAAGA
>JAHDDF010000216.1:0-5506 GCA_020629475.1 Saprospiraceae bacterium | reverse complement strand
TTTTTTTGTTGTAAGGTCGGAAGACCTTACAAGGGGGGACCTTACAAGGGGAAAACTTTACTGGAGATTGGATTAAATATTGAAAAGGACTTCCCGATAAAAAAAGAATGGGAACAGCATTGCGCTGTTCCCATTCAATATATTTCATCTATGGATGAAGTCTATGCTTACACCAAGTGATGGATGTATGCATAAGTTTCTAACAATTGAACTTAAGGACAAAAGGCTTTAGAAATCAGGAGGACCAACCAAAATGCTTTTGTGCTACGCACCTTTGGCGCTTGATTTATTTTTCTATCCTGATTCGAATAGCGGGTTGCTTCGCTGAGGCAAAAGACCATTGGCGTCAGTGTCCTTAAGATTTTTTATCAATACAATTAGAATCTCAACTTAAACGCCAAGTTCCAAGTACGACCGAAACCGTACCATCCGCGGGTATCTTGAAGCGCGTTATTCCAAGCAGCGGAACCTCTTTCCAAAGCTACCCCATCGGAATTATCTTGTGCTTCCGCGATGTAGATATTGTCAAAGATATTGTTGATGTTCAAACGAGTGGATGCATCCATTTCCCCGATTTTGAAAGCGAAAGACAAACCTGCGTCGAACAAGTTGTAATTCTCCAATTTCATGGGTTGGATATCATTTGCACCTTCTTCCGTTCTATCGGTAATATCATAAGCCGTATAAAGATTACCGAAGTGGTTCCAGTTGAAATCCACGTTTAGACCGGGAAGCAAGTTAACATCGGTACCCAAACCAATAGTGGTTTGTGCCGCATCACCTACTTTCAATCCGTCCAAGAACAAGTTTACCTCACCGATTACGTCCTGGTCTTCATTGGTAACAACGGCAGAAGTGTTGTTTGCCCATTGCCAATCACCGAAGGAAGCAAAACCCGTGAATCCGATACGGGAAATCGGACGGTAGTTGAAGTCAAGCTCGATACCTTGGTGAATCGCGTCGATTCCTAGGATGTTCGCGAAATAGATATCCTCGGTAGTTGGATCCTCGAAGGAACTTGCATCCGTCTTATCACTCCATTGTGTACGGTACAGGTTTACGTTAGCGTTGAATTTACGGGAACGGTAACCGTAACCTAATTCAAATGCCAATACTTTTTCGTTCACTGCATCACGGTTGATATCCGTGTTGTTGAAGCGTGGGAAAACCACATCGAAGTAAGGCGCTCTAGCCAAGTAACCTACATTCGCGAATACGTTGTGGTGCTCATCGATGTTGTAGTTCGCACCCGCACGGGCATTATAACCGATAAATGAAACCAATTCTGACTCACGGTTAGCGGAAGTTTCGCCGAAGTTCTCGAAACGCTTCATGGTCGTCATGGAGACGGAACCGGATAAGAAAGCGCTCAATTTCTCCTTGGAGTATTCCAAGGAAGCGAAAGTACCGTACCAGTTGATTTGCTCATCGTTACTGTAGTCGATTTGGTCATCACGGTCAACGGAACCCCAAAGGCGATCCGCGTCATTGGTCGGGCGTACTAGGTTACCCATTTCACCGTCATCTTGGATTCCGTTACCGTTGAAATCCACCCAATCATTACGATTGTTGATATTATCGGTATCAAACCAATAATCCGCTCCTAGGAGGTCGATGGTTTTACGGTAGTGGGAACCACGGTAGAAACGGAAATCAATTCCACCGGTCAAACGTAATTCATCCGTAAGGTCATGGTTAACGGTAGAAAGTACACCGTACCAGTTGTGCTCGTTCATGGAGGCACGCTTGATGATACCGCCACCTCCTTTGGAAGCCAATTGAACGGAAACGGTGTCCGTCGGGTCTTCCGCGAATACTACATTGTAGGCCGGAACAGGGTCAAGGCCAATGGCGTTTTCGTTACCGGAGTTGTAATTTACGAAAGCATCGAAAGGCTGATTTCCTTGGTAATCTTTAGGGTGGAAAAATTCACGAGTAGCACCGATATCACCCGTACCACCACCATTTCCGAAGGAAACGTAAGCGGAAGTAGCCAAGAATGTTTTCTCGTTGATGTCCCAGTAGTGGTTCAATGCCATTTGTGGCTTGTGGTAGAAGTTTTCTCTCCAACCGAAATCCTCACCGTTCTTTTTACCCCAGTCGTCATTGTAACGGATACCGTACTGACCGAAATCACGTCCGATCCTGTGGTTGAAGGAACGTTGTCCGTGACGCTGTGGTGCACCTAGAGCCGTGAAGGAAAGTTGTTGGTTGTCCCCGATTTCCTTAGCGATGGAAACGAAGTAAGACCAAGCGTCAATGTAAGTGTTATCGATATAACCGTCGCCCGTGGTACGGGAACCGGAGAAGGTGAATGCCCATCCTTTTTCCGTACGACCCGTGGAAAGGGTAACACCGGTTTTCATGTAACCGTCATTTCCGATGGCTTGTGAAATGGAACCTCCTTTTTCGATATCGGTGGTTTTGGTTACGATGTTGATGGTACCACCAACGGAAGTAATCGCCATTTTGGAAGCACCCAAACCACGTTGTACTTGAATTTGGCGAGTAACGTCACCTAGACCCGCCCAGTTGGACCAGTAGATTTTGTTATCCTCCATACCGGAAACGGAAATACCGTTAATCATCAATGTAACGTTCTCCTGGGTAAAACCACGAACGTTGATACGGGAGTCACCGAATCCACCACCTGTTTTGGTAGCGTAAACGGAAGGCGTATTCTTAAGGATTTCAGGAAATTCCTGGTTACCTAATTTTGCCTCGATTTCGGTAGACTTAATGGTAGATACAGCAACAGGAGTTTTCCTATCAACCGCGGAAGAAGCCAATACACTTACCTCGGTCAAGCCGATGGAGGACATTTCCATTGCCAAAGTTCCCATGTCGGTTTCACCACCGGAAACGGATACTTCCTTAGTAAGGTCAGTATACCCTACGTAGGATGCGACTAGGGTGTAATCCCCGTCCTTAACGGATGTAATTTCGAAACTACCGTCATAATCGGTAACGGTTCCGATAGTTGTTCCTTGGAGAAATACGGTGGCACCAATTACCCCTTCGCCGTCGGCGTCGGTAATGATACCCTTGATGCTTCCTTGGGCAAAGGCAAATATGCCTACCAAGCAAAGCATGAACGTAATCATTGATTGTTTCATAACCGAATGTTTTGATGATTGTGAAAAACGGTACAAAATTCATCATCATATTCCGGTCTGACGCAAAGGAGAATATTAAGATTGAGTGGTAATTGTATTAATTACACTAAGCAAATGTTAGATTAATGTTATCAATTAGCAAAAGTGGGGGCAAACGCCCTTTAATCGCAAAAAAATGTCGGCTCCGTGACTTTCAAAACCTACCCGGAATCTTCTAGAGGGTAGAATCCATTTAATGTATAGCCAATGTTAAGTGAATAACTTCTTTTGTTAATTTATTGTAAACCCTTAGGAGGTGTTTCATATTGCTTGTTTTGTAAGGTCGGAAGACCTTACAATGGGGGAGGAATATTGAAATTAGTAAGGGTTAATACACTTTCGAATTCGTTCGTATTCGAATTTCACGAATAAAGTTAAATAAGGAAACCCCTGCAATCGGCAGTATTATTATTGCAATAAAATACACCCACCATTTCCAAAATAGAAGGCTAAAAATAATGGCTAATATTCCGTAATAAATCGGAAATAAAAGAAAGCCATGACCGAATAAGGAAGTGGTAATAAATTGTTTATCCGCCGTATTTTTAATGGTGCGATTATAAATCCATAACGCCATCGGTAAACTTAAAATACCAAGCAGATTAAGCGGGAACAAAAACCATTGAAGCAAGAAGAATAAAACATTACCCCTACCCGATTCCTTATGTACTTTCCCTTGAAGGGATTTCCACTTTCCGGGTAATTCAGAAAGAGACACAACCGCCTTGGATACTAGGCTCTCCTTGGATTCCGCTTGCTCGTATTCCGCCACTAAATCCTTACCTGCATCAAACTCTTGCTTTAAGTTTGTTCCCTTTCCGTATTTTAATAATAAGCCGTTTTCTTTTCTTGCAAAATTAATGGCATCATAATTTTCTTGATCGCTAATATTTATCATTAGCGGTTCAATTCTTTTACGAATTTCAAGGGTTAATTCACGATTAGCCTTTCCTGCTTTTTCTACATATAAAGGCAAATAATCTTGCACATTTATAGGCTTCCCGAATTGAATTAAAAGATCGGATCTAAATTTTTCCAATTCCCCGTATTGTAAACCAACGGGAACGATATAAATCGGGAAATCCGGTTTTTCACTTTGGGCTTTGAAAGCTAATCTTGCGGCACCTTTTTTAAAAGGCAATAAGCTAAAGTTATAGGAGGGTTGTCCTTCCGGAAAAATACCGATGGATTCCCCGGCTAAAAGTTTGGAAGTAAGGAAGTCGAATGTTTCATTGTTATTCGCCATGTTTTTCCACCCGTCCCTAGGGCGAAAAATGGGAACCATTCTATAAGAGTGTAATAATTTTTTGGCAATAGGTTTTTCAAATACATCGGCACGGGTAGCATACCAAGGGTCTCTTCCGGATGAAGTAACCACGTTAAATGCATCAATTAATGCGTTTTGGTGATTGGCGGCAAAAATTACCCCACCATCTTTAGGTACATTCTCTAGCCCTAAGACTTCATATCTGGAGTAAAAGCCCAATCTCAGGGCTGTTTTTACCATGAACTTTGATATGGTGTAATGAATTGCCATTTCTACTTAAATCTTTATCCGGGATCTTTTCTTCCAAGGAGATAGCCTACCGTCATACCCATAATAAGGTGCCAAATGCTCCACCAGGCCACAACGATTGCCATGCCGCCCAAATGTCCGAAAAAATTAAGAACCAATACCAATCCGATGCCTGAATTTTGGATACCCGTTTCAATGGCTACGGTTCTTCGTTCCCTTTCCTTTAACCCTAGCAGTTTTGCCAAGAAATATCCTCCACCGGTAGCACCTCCGTTATGAATCAATACCACAAAAAATACGATATGGATGATTTGGAGGAAGATGCTGAAATTAGCGAGGAAGGCACCCACCACCATTAAAGCAAATATGAGGAGGGATAGGATTTTTAAAGGCTTGGATAGCGCATCCGCTACCTTAGGCAAATACCTACGGGTCAACATGCCGGCTACCAATGGTACTACAAGGAGCCAAAAGGTTACCTGTAGCATCGCCAAGTAGTCTACTTCTACTTCAGCCAATAAGGGACGAGTTACAGGGGATAATCCACCCCAAAACATAAAACTCAAGGGAATGGCAAATCCACCTACAATCGTGGAGAAAGCCGTCATGGAAACGGAAAGCTCGATATTCCCCTTTGCCATAAGGCTAAAAAAGTTGGAAACATTTCCTCCCGGACAAGCGGCTAACAAGAACATCCCCAGAGCAATGCTGGGTTGTACCGGTAAAATCGTGACCAATAAAAGGGTGAAAAGCGGCAGATATACAAATTGCGAAAGCAAACCCACCAAAAGCATTTTGGGTTTACGAATCACATTTTTGAATTCCTCCGTCTTTA
>JAHDDF010000215.1 GCA_020629475.1 Saprospiraceae bacterium | reverse complement strand
TCGTCAAGACAATGTGAACCATTACGGTTCAACGGCGTCATGCTTAAAAATGCTAGATCTATTTATCATGGGCAAATATTTTTTCTTCTTTGGTCTTTTATTCTTGGCGGCATGTTCCCCCAAGCAGCCGGAATCCACCGCACAAGCGGAAATCCCGGAAGCAGAAACTTCGGATGGTGAATTAAAGATTTTTGAGAATTACAAGGATATGGAATACCTCCTGTCCACGGACTCGGATTCCCTTTTCGTGATTAATTTTTGGGCGACTTGGTGCGGTCCCTGCGTGAAGGAGCTGCCTTATTTTGAACAATTGGCAAGGGAAAATAAAAACGAGAAATTCAAGATGTACTTAGTGTCCTTGGATTTCAAGGATCAGATAGAAAAGAAGTTGTTGCCCTTTTTGGAAAAAAAGAAATTGGAGCAAGAGGTTGTCGTCTTAACCGATCCTAATTCCAATGAATGGATCAATGCCGTTTCAACGGAGTGGAGCGGGGCTATTCCCGCCACATTGGTCTACAACAAGACCCAAAAGGGATTTTATGAGCAATCTTTTACTTACGAGGAGTTAAAGGCGGTCGTCTTGGAGTATCAAAATTGATTTTGAACCGTATAAATGAGGAAATAAACTTATTTGTATGAGTCGTCTTTTTTGGTCAATTATCCCATTCCTTGTTTTTATTTCCGCTTGCTCCCCAAAAACAAACGAGGGCGCCAAACCGGCAATGTATACGGTATCCCAAGTATATGATTCCTACGAGGATTTTTTACCCCGTTTAGAAACCCAAGACGACGAAACGATTTACATCTATAATTTTTTTGCTACTTGGTGTACCCAATGTCGCAAGGAACTTCCGCACATGTCGAAACTGGACAGGAAGTACTGGAACGTTCCGAACGTGAAGGTCCTTTTCGTGAATTTGGATAGCGATAAGCGACAACGCCTTTTGCCGGAATACCTCAAAAAATACGATATCCGTGGAGAGGTGGTTTCCCTAACCGATCCACGCCAGGAGGAATGGATTTCCAGAATCCATCCCGGGTGGAACGGGTCCTTACCCGGAACGATGTACTTGAAAGGAAAACACAAGAAATTCTATTCATATCCCCTTACTTACCCTGAATTGGAAAGGAACATTGATTTCATGCGAGCCAAGTAGTTTCCTATCTTGCCCCTTGAATGAAAATCCTTGTCATACGCTTTAGTTCCATCGGTGATATCGTTCTTACATCACCGGTTATCCGTTGTTTGAAAGAACAAACGGGCTGTGAACTCCATTTTTTGACCAAGGAGGCTTACCGTCCTATTTTGGAGAGCAATCCCCATATTGACCATTTGCATGTTTTAGGGGAGTCCTTAACCGAAACCATCCGGACATTGAAATCCTTGGAGTTCGATTGGATTATAGATCTTCATAAAAATTGGAGATCGTTCCGGGTTCGGTTGTCCTTAGGCGTAAAAGCAAAATCCTTTCCCAAGTTAAATTTCAAGAAGTGGTTATTGGTAAATAGCCCTTGGAATAACATGCCTGATATCCATATCGTGGAAAGGTACTTGTTTGCGGTCAAGCACTTAGGGGTTAAAAATGACGGAATGGGGTTAGAATATTTCCCCGGTATGGGGAATAAGGAAAAAATCATCCGTTTTTTGTCCGAAAATTTGCCGAGCGGGTATAAGAAATTCAAGGTATTGGTTGTAGGGGCAAAACATTTTACGAAACAGATTCCCGAGCGACTTTGCCAAGAAATATGTTTGGCTTTACATCCCCTGCCCATTATCCTTTTGGGAGGAAAAGACGAAGCGGAAAAAGCCGCTCGCATTGCCGGTGATTTACCGAATGCGATAAATGCCGCAGGTATACTCTCCTTAAATGAATCAGCCGCCTTAATTTCCTTGGCGGATGCAGTAATCACGGGGGATACGGGAATGATGCACGTTGCTGCGGCTTTCCGAAGACCCACTATCGCGGTGTGGGGGAATACTTTACCTGAATTAGGAATGTCACCCTACGTTCCCGAGAAGGAAAAATTCCCTGTGGTTAATTTGGAAAACAAGGACTTACCTTGTCGTCCCTGCTCTAAAATCGGAAAAAGCGAGTGCCCTAAAAAACATTTCGAATGTATGCGTTTTCATACCGCTGAAAGCATAATGAAAGCCCTACAATCGGCAAAAGGTAATTTTATACCGGGTAAGGACTTGTAAAGTCTGATCAAAAGATTAAATTAGCGAATACTATTTTAGGAAGACCATTCTACCTTCAATCGGTAATGGGATTTGCCCTGCATCCTAAACACGAATTCCCAAATACAACACCCACTTTTGTGAAGCATCAAAACATACGTTACATGTTCAGACTTCGACTCGTATTCTTATTTGCTTTTTCACTGTCCATACTAGGGGGGATTTCCGCGCAGGACATTCATTACACGCAATACAACATGGCGCCTCTTTCCTTGAACCCGAGTTTAGCGGGGTCATTCGAGGGAACGTTCCGTATAGGTGGTCTTTACAGGGATCAATGGCGCAGTGTATTATCTAATCAATTCGTAACACCTTCCGTCTATATCGATGCTCCCGTGTTTAGGGGGTTCGGGAAGAATGATTGGGTAGGTATCGGTGCCGTTTTGGTCAATGATAAAGCCGGAACGGTTTCACTAACGAATACCTCCATTATGGCGGGTATCTCTTATCACCTTGCGTTAGGGGCAAACGGTAATACCGTTGTATCCATAGGTGGTCAAGGGGGAATCGTTCAGAAAAGGGTGGATCAGACGGATGCGCTCTTTGAGGATGAAATCCTTTCCGGAAGTACAAGCCTTGATTTGAATAATATCGAGGACGATAATATCCAATACGGGGACTTTCAGGCAGGGATTTCCTTAAACTCTACTTTGAATAAGCAGATGAATTTCAATGTGGGATTCTCCATGTTCCACTTGGGGCAACCGAATTATACCACCTTTACGGACGCGGCGGCGGCAGGAATTGCCGACGAGGATAAAAGACTTCCGAGAAGAATGGTAGGACACGGTGAATTCAATGCCGACCTTACCGATAAATGGACCCTTTCCCCGTCCTTCTTGTACCAACAAATCCAAGGGGCGGATGAAATCGTTATCCAAACCATGGCAGGGCACCACTTCAATGCGGAAAAGGATATTACCCTTCGTTTCGGTGCGGGATACCGTTTACGTGATGCCGCGCAAGCTCTGGTAGGCTTTGATTTTAAAGGCTTCCGAGTTGGTGTGGCGTATGATATTAACGTATCCGAGTTGGATGTAGCCAGCGCAAACAGGGGCGGTTTCGAAATCGCGGCATCCTATATTGCCAAAATCTACAAGCAACCTGTTGTTAAGCCTGTTATTTTCTGTCCTCGTTTCTAGAAAAAGAAACCTAAGAACGGAAACCTTTTTGCAATCGAAGACCTATTCGAGGATCGTATAAAAACCAATCGTACACGATGAAGAAGCTCATCTCCTCTCTCGCAGCCTTAATGATTTTGGTTAGCGTGGGTTACGCACAGCCACTAAGGAACCTCACACCGGATAAAAAACTGAAGGTAGCGGAGGAACAATTAGCCAAGGGTGATTACTATAACGCCTTGGAGTGGTTCAACGATGTGTATGAGGACGACCAAAACAACTTGGCTGTTATACACAACATCGCTCAATTACATTATATGCTTCGTGATATGAAAAAAGCGGAGTCATGGTACAGGAAAGCGGTAAGAAAAGATAAAAAGGGAACCTATCCCTCCGCGCCTTTTACTTACGGGCGTATTTTAAAAATGAACGGTAAATTGGATGATGCTCGTTCTCAATTCGAGGATATCATCAGCAATTCCGATAATGAGGATATGAAAACCCTTGCCGCTTCCGAACTAGCAGGTATCGAACTTGCCGAAGAATTGGAAGAGGATAAGGATGTTACCGTTGCGGATGCGGGTGAGAATATTAACTCTCCTTACACGGACTTTTCCCCGGTTTACGGTTCCGATGGCAATATGTACTATGCCGCCATGGTTTCCGAGGAGGTAGTCGTATTGGATGGTAAAAGAACCGACTACTTCGCTAAAATATACACGGCATCCAAAAGCGGTGATTCCTTCGGGAAAGGAACGGCTTTGGATAAATCCATTAATAAGCCGGGTATCCACACGGGAAATGTTTCCTTCTCTCCTGACGGAAACCGCATGTATTTTACCCGCACTGAAATGACTTCCAATAGCATGGCTTCCAGTGAGATTTTCGTGAGCAGCAAATCCGGAAGCGGATGGGGCGCCGCTGAAAAAATCGATGGAATCGGGGGAGATTACCTCGTTCGTCAACCTGCCGTTGGAATGATGTTCGGTGAGGAGGTACTTTTCTTTAGCTCCAACCGTTCCGGCGGTCAAGGCGGATGGGATTTGTATTACTCCAAAATTGATGGAAATAGCTATGGTTCTCCCGTGAATCTAGGAAAAACCATCAACACCCTAGGTGATGAACTTACCCCATTCTACCGTGATGGTTCCTTGTACTTCAGCTCCACCGGTCACCCCGGAATAGGTGGCTTGGATGTATTTAGTTCCGCTTGGACCGGTTCATGGGAAGAGCCCGTGAACGTGGGAAAGGGAATCAATTCCACTTATGATGATATTTATTTCTCCTTGGATGATTCCGGTTATAACGGTTTCGTAGTTTCCAATCGTCCAAGTAAGCGCTCCTTGAAATCCAAGACTTGTTGTGATGATATCTATACCGTTGATATCAAGGAAGTGGTTCTTGATTTGAGAGCTCTTGCCTTTGACGGAAAAACCAATAAGGATTTGAATGGCGTTACGCTTCAATTTATTGAAATGACGGGTGGCGCGGAAGGCGTTACCGAAACGGATACCAATAATTCAGGTAACGAATTCGGTTTTGCGCTAAAGCGTGATATGGCATACAAGCTTATCGCAAGTAAAGAGGGGTACAAGGATGCATCCGTTGAATTCAATACCACCGGTTTGGATGAAACCCAGACCATTACCAAGAAGTTGAAGTTGACGCCTATTCCACCGCCGCCACCGCCGGAGGTGGAATACGTTACGGTTTACGATACCATTCGTAGCCAAACACCAATCCGTTTGAATAATATCCTTTATGAATTCAATGATGATAAAATCAACGCATTGGCGGAAACGGATTTAAGGACGATATTGGACTATATGAATTCTTATCCTGAAATGGTCATCGAACTGGGATCCCATACGGATTCCAAAGGTTCGGAATCATATAACCAAAAATTATCCCAAAGAAGGGCTAATTCCGCAAGGGACTGGCTTGTTTCCAGAGGCGTTACCCCTAACCGGATTCAATCCGTAGGATATGGTGAGTCCCAACCCGTCGCCGCTAACCAATTCGATGACGGAACGGATAACCCGGAAGGACGAAAATTAAACCGTCGTACGGAGTTCAAGATCATTTCCGGTCCCAAATTCATCGTTTCCCAAAGGGTCGTAAAGAAAACGGTGGAAAAGAAATAATACCACCGGTTTTGCCCGTGCAAAACGAATAACCAACTCCTTCCCGCTCCTGACTTGATTAGGGGCGGGATTTTTTGTATCTTTTGGATGAATTTTGTGTGGAAAACAATTAGCAAAGCACTCCTAAACTTACCCACTTTTCATCTAAGCATCATTTAAGGGGAACTATTTCACAAAATCTAACTTTTGAATTGATGATTTTTTTGTTTAAACAAAAAAATCGTCGGAACTTGCTGTTCCCTCTATTTGTTAGGGAAACAGCATACTTTAGTAAACTAACGGCAAGGTAACGCACGGGCCGGTACAAGGGAATTCGGGAAGCGATGGATAGCAACAACGTCAATGATTTTAAATTTATCTTTAAGGGTAGATTAGACTTCGGTAATAAACGGAGTTATGACAACGTCCTCAACATGTATGAGTGGAAGATGATTAACCACTATAAGAAGGACGTTCACCTTGATCCTGAAGAATTATTTGATGAGAACAAATTCTCATTAACCTTCCCTCGATCCCATGTTTCCCGTGGACTAAGTAAGAATTTTAAGGCAACGTATGGCCTATTAAAATATCTCTCTGATTACGCCTTGGCGGGACAGGTAGAGATGTGGAAAATCAAGGATCGTGAGGTAGTGGAATACCACTTAATCGAGCCCAAGTCCGACCGGGCTACGGTTATCCAATTTTCCAAGGGAAAGCGTCTTGCTGATTCTGAAGAAACCCATGAGGAGGCGATGGTTGCCCTTGATGCCGCTATCGCGAAGTACGAAAAACACGCACAGGCGTATGAGCGTCGTGCGTTTATCAATACGGTATTGCAAAAATACCATGATGCCATCCGTGACTATACCAAGTCGATAAATATCTACGCCGGTGCCCCGGATCCATACTACGGAAGGGGAATGGTACAATTTAAGCAAGATAATTTTGATGCTGCCGTTGAGGATTTTGATACGGCAATCAAGCGTTCTATCCCTTTGCAGCCCGTTCATTGGAAAGCTAGAAGAAGAAAAGCGGAATGCCTAATCGAATTAGGGATATTGGAAGAGGCAGGAAAGGAACTTCGTTTCTTTACCATGCGCCAATTCAAACCCGAGAATCCTAATTTCAAATACAGGAAGAAGGCATTTTACGATTACGGAAGATGTTTGTACGCCGCCGAGAATTACAATGAAGCCACCAAGGTTTTTGATTCCGCATACAATATCGAATCCGGGAAGAACGCACCATCCCAAGAGGAAATCCTTTATTATAGAGGCATGTCCAAGCATAAGGCAGGGAAGCGTGACTTCAAGTCCGATCTCAAATTAGCCGCGAAAGGCGGGCACAAGAATGCCGCCGAAATGCTAGCGGAAGTATAGTATAATCCGTTCTAAAATTATTTCCCCCAATGCCGGAGAATAATAACCAGCAATATATTGTAGGACTGGTCTTGAACCGCTATGTGCTGTTTCTCCTTGCCTTCGTATTTGTTGGTTTTTTGGTTTGGTACTTTAGCCAAATCGTGGCTTGGGTATTGATTGCTTGGGTGTTTTCCATGTTGGGGAATCCGGTAAGTAAGGTATTTCAAAGGATTCAAGTAGGGAAATTTAAAGTGGGACCTTCCCTTGCGGCAGGGCTTACTCTGCTAGCCTTTTTTATCGTGGTTAGCTTATTGGTTTTTTTCTTCGGTGCCATGCTTGTCGGTCAGGCGATGAATCTTGCCCAAGTGGACTTTAATGCGGTAGTACAGGCTGTGAATGAACCGCTAGCACAACTCAATGACCTAGGTCACCAATACGGTATTCTTGCGGCGGATCATGATTTGACGAAGGATGTGGAAAGAAACCTTCAGGAAACCTTTAATCCTGAAATCGTTAGTTCTTGGATTGGAAGTGTAGTCGGTTTTACCGGTAATTTATTACTGAGCATCTTTTCCATCACCTTCATTACCTTTTTCTTTTTAAAAGAAAACTCCCTTTTTACCCGGACGTTACAAAACCTTACACCCAATTCCGCGAATGATAAAATCGTGAAGGTAGTTCAGGAATCCTCCGGGATGTTATCTCGGTATTTCAGCGGTGTAATTTTACAGATTACCATTATTACTTTAATCATATGGCTAGGGCTAACCTTCCTTGGGGTAGAGAATGC
>JAHDDF010000756.1 GCA_020629475.1 Saprospiraceae bacterium | reverse complement strand
GTTCAGATACCCAGTAACCTCGCTATTGATTTCGGAGATGCCGAGGTTGTTGACTTACGTCAAATTCCACAAGAGGAAACAGTAGTGGATACGGTTTACTTTTCAGGAACGGATATTGTGGAAAGTATTGATTCAACCAAGTTTCACCTTCAGCATGATTATATCTACAGGACGGACCCGGAGTTGGATGTGTTCAGTGATGCTGCTACCACCATTCCGTTTGAGGGAGAAACGGACTTGGTTTATGAAACGGAAGATGGAGAAGTTCCGGTTGATTTAACGAATACTTCCTTTGATTTCCCCGTATTCTTCCAAAAACGTAAATACAAAGCATACATTACTGCCTTTGAACGGTACATGAATTTTGATGCAGGAGCCCAAAATGTCGTTGAGGATTTGGTTCCTGTTTCCGACGGTCAACTGAATATCAATAATAATATCGCTTCTCCTACATCCGCTCAAATTAATATAACGGCTGCGGATAACGGACAAGTTGAGTATGAATTCCGGGGAGGATTCCCGAATACAAATTTGAATCTTAGTACCCCGGAATACAGCTTTACCAAAGTATTTAATATTAACTTATTGACACCGGGAAACAGCGTGGATTGGCAACCCTATGACGCGCCTACGGCTCCCGGTGGTGGCGGTGATCAATACTTTAGAGCCTATCTTTTCGGTGCGCAGCCAACCGGGTCCGCATTCGTAACCCAAGGACCTGCTTTGGTGGATTTAATCCTTAGGGATCCTCCGGGAAGTGCGAGTCAAGCCGTTTGGTCAGCCGGTACCTCCATTTCAAGAAATGAAAGTTATGGCTTGGAAACCAGCAAGGCATTGGAGGCAAGTAATTCGATATCACTTGGGCAAAATACTTGGACCATTGCAGGACCGACCATTGTCGAGGCTGATTCCGAGAATAATATCGAATTGGGTTTATCCACATCTGAAACCCTTAATGAAGAGGGCGAGGTTGAAAAAACCATCTCTAGTTCTACCTCTATTTCTACGCCGGCATTAGATACGGATGTAGGACCCGGGGGAGACGTATTCTTTGGGACATCTACTAATATCCTATTCGGAAAAACCTTTAATGTCCAACTCGTTCCTGAAGATCAATGTGCACTTTCAGGAGTAGATTGTACCGGCCCGTCCATTGGCGGCTACAGGGTAGGAAAGATTAGTGGAAGATACGTGGTTCCCGGTACTGCCGTTACGAAATTCGCGTACACGAGAAATGATATT
>JAHDDF010000214.1 GCA_020629475.1 Saprospiraceae bacterium | reverse complement strand
GTAAAACCGATAATGGTGGAACCTGAGATACTGTTTCTAAGGAAGTCGTTCTCCGCGGCGGAATTCACGTCCGCTAAATGTCCACCTAGGGCGGTACCTGCAGCGTTGGCACTTGCCATTGCCGCTTGTTGATCGGGTTCGCTACCGCTAGCGGGAACGAGGTTATTATCGGAGATGTAATACACCTCTCCACCAAATTCCCCTAGAAGAGTAAAGTTGAAACCTCCGGAGGATAATGTTGCCGGAGGGCAGTTATCCGTAGGCGTAGGTTCCGTCCAAGAAACCACGGCTGAGCAGTTGCCTGCATCATTTCCTACCGTAATATTCCCCGGACAGGTAATGGAAGGCGGTTCGTTATCATTCACGGTTACCGTGAATGAACACGTACTCGTTCGTCCTGCGGCATCGGTTACCAAGAAGGTATTGGTCGTTGTTCCGAAGGGGAAGAAACTCCCTGAAGCCAATCCGGTGGTTTGTGCGGTACCTGATCCCGGACAATTATCTGAACCGGAAGGCGTAGTATAATTTACGATAGCGCCGCAGAGGCCCGCATCGTTGTTAACCGTAATATTTAAAGGACACGAAATCGTTGGGTCCTCCGCATCTACAACTGTTATGGTAAAGGAACAATCCGCCGTATTCCCGGCTTCGTCCGTTACGCGGAAAGTATTCACTGTTGAGCCTACGGGGAAAGTTGCCCCTGAAGCTAAGCCTGCTATTTGCGTGGTTGTTTGTCCGGGACAATCATCCGTCCCTGAAGGCGCCGTATAAGTTACCGTAGCACCGCAAGTCCCGGGAAGGGAATTAGCCGTAATATTCGAAGGGCAAGTAATGGAAGGATTGACGACGGTTTCCGTTATATCGAGTTGGAAGGTTCCTTCGTTCGCCCCAAAACCATGAACCAAAATATAATACGTCGTTCCTGCTTCCGAGCACCAATCCACAATTGAACGATTGGCAGTACAGGCATCATCGTTTCCGTCTACGCAAACCAAGGAGCCGCAAGCACCCTCGTAGACCCTTATTTTTGAATCGTATGTAGTGTTGGTACAAGTTTGGGCAGTGATTTCATTTCCGGTACCCGTGACGCTATACCAAACACCTCCTTGTGTACCACTTGAAGTACCACAAAAAGCAGGATTATCTACATTGGCACAACGGGTATCCCCTAAGGAAGTAGAAGGAACGCCTATCCCGATAGCATCATTGCAGACATCATTGGCTATCGCGAAGGTTACGTCTACCGTAGTTACACCGGTATTAGTTGCAAATCCTCCAACATAGAGAAAATATGTACCCGGATTCAAGAAGGTGGAAATGGTGGATTGAAAGCCACACGCATCATCATTGATGGCGATATCCGAACCACAACAGGTTGTACCTAAAGCGAGGTAAGTGTCCCAAGTTGCATTACCGCAAGTGGAAAAAGTATAGGTTCCCGCTTGGGTGATTAATAGTTCCACTACGTTATCCAAACTATTACTACCCGTTCCAGGACCAATCTGCGGACAATCATCCGCTGCCCCTATAGTGGAAATAGGAATGGAGGGCGTATTTATACAAATGGCGTTGTAGGTAGTGGTAGGGCAAGCCTGTGGTCTGAAATCATATTCTGATTCCGCCAAAGGATTAAAATTATCCTCGAAAGTTTTAAAATCAAGGATAACATCTGTTTTTTCCGCTAACGCGAAAAAGGGAATTTGAGCCAGTATGAACAAGACGCAAATCCTCATGAAGCAATTCTTCATAATAGGATTTTTTCGAATCGAAAATTGTCAGTTAATGTTTCGTCGAGATTGAAGCAGCCTTGTTTGGGAAAAAGGATTTTTTTCGAAAAAAAATCTTCATATAGATAATCTAAAATAAAAGCTTATTACCTTAATACCAAATCAGCGACAAGTTTATTTCATTTGTAATGACGAAGGGTAAGAGCAAAGCACCTTCCAAACAACGCAAATTCCCTATCATTTTGCCGGTGGCAGGGGTTATCGCTTTTTTGGCTTGTATCGGCAATGGTTTCGTAAATCTGGACGATCCTTTCCTAATTACCAATAACCCCAAAGTCATTAGTCCGGGCTTCTCCGATATTGGGCAAATATTCAGTTTCCAACTTGGTACGGCGAATTATAAACCGGTTGTAATTATTGTTTATAAGTTCGTTTATTCTTTATTCGGGGAGAATCCTGCCGCGTTTCATGGTATAAGCGTCTTATTGCATATCCTGAATTCCGTCTTACTTTTTAAAATTCTCGAGAAGGTTTTCCCTCGGTTAGACAAGGGCTTACACTTGCTTCTTCCGCTTGGAGCCGCCCTAATTTGGGCAGTCCATCCCTTCAAAGTCGAATCCGTTGCATGGGCATCGGAGTTGGAGGATATCCTATCAGGTTTTTTCTTCTTATCGGGTTGGTTTTTATTGGAACAAAAAAGACATAAAAACGGTAGTATTCCCGTACGGGCTTGGTTAATCGGGTCCGGTCTTTTTCTTGTTGCGTTTTTATGTAAGGCAAGTATCTTATCCGCCTTTTTATTTCCCTTTTACCCGTTTATCCTTTCATTGGGAAAGCCTGAATCAAGGAAAAGATTATCCATAATAATGGTAGCGGGTATTCTTGTCTGGCTTGGTATTTTCATCTTTTCCGGTGATTCCTTATCATTGGTTGGAGGAGCGGATTTAAACCATTCCGTATTGAAAAAACTACCGCTTCCCTTGGCGGCAAGTATAACCGCCCTGATGCGGATTGGCGGTTACCTCCTTCACTTTTTACTTCCGGTTAAGCTAGCCGTTATTTATCCATTTGAGTTGATCGCGAAAAATACGACTTGGGTTCTCCCGCTTTTTACCTTGGCGGGAGGCGGATTGATTACCTCTTTATTTTTCCTTTATAAAAAAAGTAAAATCATCCACACGGGTGCCTTTCTATTCCTATCCGGAATCCTTCCTTTTCTTTTTATCTCTATTCAAGGAACAAACTTTTTATCCGATAGATACCTCTACATTCCCTCCATTGGTCTTTGTATTACCCTTATGGGCATATTCCAAATATTTTGGGGGGCAAAAGGAAAAACCCTGAATTACCTGATTTACGGAATTACCGTTATCCTGATGTTTTCCTCCTTGGCTAGAATAATGGTTTGGAAAAATAGCGAGACTCTTTTTACTGACTTGATAAATAAGTATCCTGAATTTGCTTTAGCGTATAATAACCGTGGTTTGTACTATCAAGAAGTTGGTAAAAAAACTGCCGCCCTGAAGGAATACGAAAAAGCCATAGGAATGAATCCTGAAAATCCGCAACCTTTCATGAATAGGGCAACGTTAAAAATAGAGGAAGGTGATTTGCAAACCGCCTTGAACGATTATAATCAAGCTCTAAGCATCCAACCGGAGTCCTATGAAGCACTTGGTGCCCGAGGTTCCGTTTATGCAAGAATGGGAAAACTTGCGGAAGCTGAAGCCGACTTTTTAAAAGCTTTATCCATTAGTGAGTTTAGCATTGACGCCTTGCTGAATCTCGGAAAATTAAACATGGATCGAGGCGATTTTAAGGAAGCTGCTGATTACTACCAAAAGTACCTCAATTTTTACCCCGAAAATGCCAAAATTCAATACGTAAAGGGCTTTTTGGAGGAAAAGCTGGGTAATCCCTCCACTTGTATACACCATTTGGACATCTCCTTGGGTATAAACCCTTCAGATGGTGAAGTTTATATGGCAAGAAGCCGATGCCATTCCTTAAACGGGAATAAAGGTGCTGCCTTACAAGATGCCAGGAAGGCCCAAAGCCTAGGGTTTAGAGTAGACCCTAATTTTTTAAGAAGCTTGGAGACAGGGAATTAACTCGTTTTTGGTCAAGTAAGGAGCGATAATACTCTTGAAATAGCTTCCCTATAACCGGATAAGAGAAACTTTCGACTACGAATTTCCTAGCCGCTAGTCCTAGGTAAGCCCTTCTTTCATCATCCTCCAAAATCCATTTGATCCCCGAGCAAATCTCCTTGAAATTCCCCAATTCCGCTAGAAAACCATTCTTTTTATGGTTCACCATTTCAGGAATACCGCCAGCCCTGAAAGAAACTACGGGCGTTCCGCAAGCCATCGATTCCAAAACGATATTAGGAAGATTATCTTGAAGGGAAGGCACGCAAACCACATCGCAAGCACTAAATGCCTCCACCATTAAATCGTCATTATCCGTAGGCGGAATGTGGTGTACCTTAATGGGTAAATCCCAATTATTCTTGCTCTTCCACTTCCCTAGCATAACCAACTCCGTGTCCTCGGGTATTTCACAATGACTTAAGGAATGGAGCAATTGATTAAATCCTTTTCTGGAGTCATCCAAATTCATGGCGGAAAACAGGATGAGTCTCTTATCCTTGGGCAATTTCAATCTCAATCTAGCCGCTTCCTTATCCAAAGGGCGGTATACCCCAGTATCAATGGGATTGGCAACTCTCTTTATTCCGAAATTACCAATCAAGGCACTTTTCCCTGCTTCCCCCGCCATCCAATGACTGGGGCATACAAAACTTAGGTACTTAAAGCCTGAGTAAACGGACATCCTTTTTTGCCAACCGAAACGGGAAGGATCTTTAGTTGAAGGATTTTTAAAGAACTTACATCCACCGCACCCTTTACTTAGGTGGCGGTCACAATTCCCCGGATAATGACATCCGCCCGTAAACGCCCATTGGTCATGTAACGTCCAAACCACCGGTTTTCCCAAGGCAGCAAGCTCCCCGATATTATCCAAGGAAAGGAAACCTTTATTTACCCAATGTAAATGAAGAATATCCGCATCCTTCACCAAAGGGTGTTGTAGAATGGATTCCCCTTGTGTCCCCGGTGAGAATTGAAACCGATACTCTTTTTTAGCGGATTGGTAAACGAAGCCGATTCGCTCCGTCATATCCCTGGAAAACGCAAGTGCATTTTTCCATCCGGTTGAAGTTGCAGTAACTGAAGGGTGTGAAATATCCGTCCGTTGACACAAGAGGTTTGCATCAACATCCATAGCTGCAAGTGCTTCTACCAAACGCCATGCGGCCTTTGAAGCGCCACCTTTTTTTGGGAAAGTACTTAGGTGCAATACTTTCATTTGATTCCCTGTTCTCTAATTTATTTGAGCCGGTTAAGAGCTCGGGAATAAAAATTTGAGGTGGTTTATTTGTTCTAAGTTGTTAATAATAGGCAATTTTTCAATAAAATCGAATCTCTAGCCAAAATCATTTGAAAAACAATCCCTTTCCGTTTACATATTCTCCAATAAGAGGAGGCTTAATTCAGGATCGGTCATGATTGATTTCAATTCCGCATTGCCCCTCATTAAATCCCTTGCCATTCCCAATCGTAAATCATTGGGAAGAAAATCCATTAGCATGAATGACTTAACATTCAGCTTTTGGTGCTCATCGGGTTTTAAATCCCTTACTAGCATATAGTTTATCAACCGGGTACAAAGGGTAGAAAGAAGGTCAATCCGTAATGTAGTACCGTTAACCATTCCCCAAAGCGGTTCCCTAATTTCCTTTTCGTAATCACGGGCTGATAAGATTGATTCCGGTGATGGTAATTCCCCTAATTTATCCCTAACAAAGGCTATAAAGGCGGTTGCCGTTTCCTTATCCAAAGATGCGTCCGCTAATAAGCGTATTAAGCCTTGTTCCTTTTCTAAATCCTCAATTCCCGCTATCGCTTGGAAAAATTGAACCAAGGAGCGAGGGGTGGTTCTGGTTCCCGCACCCAAAATTTCAGGATACGTCAAGACGAAATTTATACCTCTTGGATCCACATCGGCACCTTCCGCCCATCTTGCCCATTCCTTTACATCAAAACGCATGGTAATATGCAGCATCCGGGTTAGCATGGCATCATCCATTGGCGTTACGGAGTAATCGCCTCCGTCGGGATTAGCCGTGAGGATAATATGCCAATCCTTGGGCAAGGACCAACTGCTCAATTCATAATTTTGAAGCAACTGCATAATCCCTCTTAGGATGCGGTCATCGGCACGGTTTACGTCATCCAATAAGAGAATTCCCGGACCGTCTTCCCTTGGCACCCAATCGGGTGGTATAAAAACGGTAGTATCTCCCTTCACGGCAGGCATCCCTAATAAATCCCCCATTTCCTCGAATTGGGCGGGTGCTACGTAGGAAAAAGCAAATCCTTCCTCCTTGGCGAAGCGCTCCACCATTTCCGTTTTCCCGATTCCGTGGAAACCCCAAATACAAACGGGTGTTTTCTTCTTTCCTAAAGCCTCGGCGGAACGGTTGGAGGAAATGATATGGCGAACAAAACGCTCCACCTCGGAAGCGTATGCCTCGGTACCGTAAAATTGGTAATTCCCGGATGATTGCATGAGGGTAGGATTTCTAGGATAATGAATAAAAAAATAGGATCAAGAGTATCGTTCTTGATCCTATTTTTTACAAGAGGGATGATTACTCACCGCCGCTATTCGCCTTGTTTTTTTCTTGTAATTCCTTCAAGATTTGATCCGGTGACTTACCCAAATTCGCCAAGGCGAATTCAGCATCATCCGCGAAATCATGCTTGGGATATTTGCTTAGGAATTCCGTATAAATTCCTTTTGCCTTGTCCAAATCACGCAATTCATTTTCATATAAATAGCCCGTTAGGAACATAGCCGTTGAAGACTTCTCGTAGTCCGGGTAATTCTTGTATAGTTTCTCGCAAGCCTTAGCCGCATCCGCGAAAAGGCGGGAAGAATTCGCGATTTCATATACGGAATACAGGTACTCCGGTGTCTTTGCATCCTTGGGTAAAACGGAAGCATAAGTTCCGTACATACCTACCAATTTACGCGCTACGGCAGGATTCAAACGGGTATTGGTGGAATCCGTAAACATGCTATTGCGGTTTGCCGCGATAAGATCGTCCATTGTGTTTTTGGATTCGACCTTAGCCGCGTTTTCATGATTCGGATATGCTTGCTTCAATGCTGCCGCATAAAAATCCGCTAGTTCCGCATTCTTGAATTGATCCTTGTAGGTATTGGAAAGCAACAACAAGGAATTCGGTGTTACGGATGAGCCGGCGAATTCGGTAATACCACGTTGCAAATAACGGGTTACCGCTTGCATATTCTTGGCTTGGTAACGCTTGGATGCCGCACGGTACAAGTACCGCCCGTTCATTTCAACGTCATCCGGGTTGGTTTTTATGTATTCCTCATATTTCCCTACCAATTCGTTGATGTTCTTTAGGTTCGGGTCCGCTTCTACCTTTTTTTCCAAGGCATCAATTTCTCCTTGGTTCCCTGCTGTTTCACAGGATAACAAGAAGCAAAATAGGGGTAGCAATAGGTACAATCCCTTCTTCATGGATTAGATATTTGTGCTTGAATAATCGGGTGCGAAATTACGAAAAAATATTTGTTGGTGGTGCAACCACCAACTATCGCAACCACCAACTATCGCAACTACCGACCATCGTAACTATGCCGCATTGGAAGATGATTGTCGCATCCTTCCGAATGCTAAGCCGGCGCCCGCCAATAATAGCAGTCCGATTCCCGCGTAGCCGTACCAAGGCATTCCTTTCTTTCCTAAGGGAGATGTATCCCCGATTTGAATGAATCCCGCCCAATAGAACGGGTGCGTATTCTTTGACATCGCTTCGGAAAGGTAGGCGC
>JAHDDF010000755.1 GCA_020629475.1 Saprospiraceae bacterium | reverse complement strand
ACAGCAACCCGATTCATATGATGCTTCCGATTATTTTTATATCGATAGTGATGGCATTAAATATTATAATAACGGTATTTATTTAACCGTAGAAGATAGCGGAGGCACTGAGTCAGTTTCTATTTGTACGAACACCTTGGAGCACAACCGTATTTCCAAGATTCGAAAATCACCGGAAGGGGATATGTATTTTTTAAGCCAGTCCTACGAGAATGAAGTTATGGCAATCGTGGATCCGCAAGGGAATTGGTCGTCTATTCCGGGACCGCCATATTCCACGGAGACTTTCATTCTAGGAGATATTCACCCAAGAGCTAGCGATGATATTTGGGTTTCTTCCAATGGAGGAATGTTTCATTACGACGGAAGTGATTGGGAACTTTTTCCCCTTGATTTTTGCCGTACCATCACGGAGGATTCCCAAGGGAGGATTTATGTGGCTTCGGAGAATAAAATTTATATCATAGACAACGGAGGCATAAGTGAAATTACGCCAACTAACTCGGATTTGAATCCGGGTTTGGTTAGTGCTTTAGGGATTGACGGACAAGACAATCTCTGGGTGGGTATAATGGATGAAAACCTGGTTCAAAGAAGAGCCCCGAACGGGACTTGGACCAATTTCACGGAATCCGACCACCCTGCCATTTCTTGCGATGTAGAAGGCGATTTTCATTTGGATGTTAATGGAAATGTTTGGGTAGCATCCGCTTGTTTCGGTGCTTTGAAATTCGATGGTATCACCTTTAGTAATCCGTATGATGGTAATCTATCCGAAATAGAGAATGCCGATGTACATGATATTGCTAGTGATGCATCAGGAAAAATGTATTTCGCGCATCACTACGGTGTAACGACTCTGGACGGTAGTGCTTGGGAGAACCTAATTGTACTGGATGTCCCCTTGAATTTTTCACATGAAGGGACCCTCGCTTTCGACGCCTATAATATCCTTTGGTGGGCGAGCGATAGATACGGTGCGTATACCTACCAATTTTCCGTTTCCGTATTTGAACAGCCCGAGCCTATTCAGGGAATAGCCTTACACCCCAATCCTGCTTCCGACTTCGTAACCTTGGAGTTTGATTTGGAAACCAAGGCTGATCTTAGAGTGGAAGTATTTTCCCTTAGCGGGAAATTGGTGTTACAACGTGATTTCGGGACTGCTTCGGAAGGCTATTACAAGGAATTCTTGGATGTTTCCGCATTGCCTACCGGGATGTATACCGTTCGTTTGATGGCGG
>JAHDDF010000213.1 GCA_020629475.1 Saprospiraceae bacterium | reverse complement strand
CCTGAACAGCCCACCATTACCCAAGAGCCATCGAGCGGAACGGCATTCGTTACGGTGGATAATACGATAGTTTATACACCGAATGATTTGTTCTGTGGTGTAGACGTCTTTACCTACCAAGTTTGTAATGAATCGGGTTGCGATGAGGCGGAAGTAGTGGTTGAAGTAATTTGTGGTGATATTAAAGTGTACAACGGATTTTCCCCGAATGACGATAACGTAAACGACCGTTTCCGAATAGATGGTATAGAGAGCTACCCCAATGCTAGCATTAAGGTCTTCAACGTATGGGGGAATTTAGTGTATGAAAACGAAGAACCATACACCAATATCAATGGCTGGGACGGTACATTCGACGGGAAGCATTTACCTGACGGAAACTATTTCTACGTTCTTGATTTGAATGACGGAACTAAGCGCTCTTTCAGCGGCTATGTTTTAATCAATCGATAGAATAAAAAGAAGGCTCTGATAGGCAATCGTGTTGCTAACTCAGTTTGATGCATTTAACTAAAAATCAAGATATTAGATGTACTGAAATTTGAACTTAAGGACAAAAGAACTGTGGGTTAACAGCAAAAAGAAATATAACGGGTCGCACCTCTGGCGCTTAATTTTATATTGCAAATTGCCTTCAAATCATTGTATGCCTCTCCGAGGCAAAAATACCCCTAAGATTATTTGTCAATACATTTAGACACTAGACGTTAGACTCCGTTTTGTTACTTTAGCAAATGACTGTCTAACGTCTAATATCTAGTGTCTAACGTCTGATTAGCAGTGTTTTAGAAGAGTAACTAATTGAAAATTCAGTAACAGATTTACCTAATTGAGCCAAAGAGAATTTGAGCTTAATAAAGGATATGGAAAAACCCCGCGCCGGCTCAGGTCGCGGGGTTTAATCCAAAAGTGTGTGTGGTATTGTGGTATAATTAAACTGATGCTGATTTTAAATATATACTTACGCTAATTTTGCCATATCCCTTACCAAGATGGATCTTCTGTTGAAGTAAATCAAATTGGATTTTTTCAAGTCGTTCAAAACGGAAGTAACGGTTTGGCGGGAAGTCCCCGTAATATTCGCGATATCCTGTTGGGTCAAGGAGTGGCGAATCAACATTTCATAGCCTACTCTTTGCCCGTTGTTCTCAACGGCTTCCTTGATAAAATCAATAATTCTTGCTCTCGCATCCTTAAGCACTAAGGACTCTAAACGGCGCTCCGCACTAATAAGTCTCCTTCCAATCATCTCGAAAAGACGAAGGCTCATCAAGTGGTTTCTCCTCATTAAATGTAGAATGGTATTAACTTCAACGGAACAATATTCAACATCGTCATTGATGGATTGGGCAAAGTCCAAACGTTGCCCTTCTCCTACGATACAAAGCTCACCGAACATGGAGTTGGGATATAGTACCGATTTGATGACTTCTTTCCCGTCATTGGAATGAGTACCGATTTTAATACTACCTTTTTTTAGGAAAAATACGCGCTCGGCACTTTCGTCAGGTAGGTAAATAAAATCGTATTTAGATTTTTTGTGGTATTCCGCTACTTCTAGGATGCGCTCGAATTCATCATCTCTTAATGCCGCGAATAAGGGGATTTTTTTGAGGAATTCCGTAATTATTGCTCTACTCATGACGAAGGAATTATTGTTTATGAATACCGTTTATCGCTTTGATATCTCTAATCTCGAAAAAAAATCTCCTTGTTTTTTGTACAAAAATCAAATAAAATACAGTATTAAGTTGTAAAAATATATTTGTTAATAATTGATTGTCAATTGTATAAAATATTTTTTTTATGAAAAAATACTGAGTATAAATAGCTGTGTTCAAATTTTTTCGGATTCGTATCTTCGCGCCGGATTAAGTCCTAATCGAAAAAAGAAACCAATCATGCATAATGTAACCGTTATCGGTGCAGGAACAATGGGGAACGGAATCGCCCATGTTTTTGCCATGTTCGGACATCAAGTTAACCTTGTGGATATCTCCGAAGAAGCCTTGGATAAGGCAATAACTACCATCGGGAAAAACCTTGACCGTATGGTAAAAAAGGAAAAAATCTCCGAGGAGGATAAAGCGGCGACTCTAGGAAGAGTTACTACCCACACGGATTTGAAAACAGGCGTGGCTACTGCTGATTTAGTGGTAGAGGCAGCTACCGAAAACGTGGATTTGAAATTGAAGATTTTCAAGCTCATGGATGAATCCGCTCCTGAGGGCGCCATTCTTGCCACCAACACTTCCTCTATTTCCATTACCCAAATCGCGGCGGTTACTTCCCGTCCGGAGAAGGTAATAGGTATGCACTTCATGAATCCGGTTCCCGTTATGAAACTGGTTGAGGTTATCCGAGGATACGCTACTTCGGATGAAACCACGGCTACCGTTATGGAAATGAGCCGCAACTTGCGTAAGGTCCCGGTTGAGGTAAATGATTACCCGGGCTTCGTTGCCAACCGTATCCTTATGCCGATGATTAATGAAGCAATCATTACCCTTTTTGAAGGTGTAGCCGGCGTCGAGGAAATCGATACCGTTATGAAGCTAGGAATGGCGCATCCCATGGGACCGCTTCAATTGGCGGATTTCATTGGCTTGGATGTTTGTTTATCTATCCTACGTGTCCTCCATGACGGATTCGGGAATCCAAAATATGCCCCTTGTCCCTTGCTCGTAAATATGGTTACCGCCGGTAAACTAGGAAGAAAATCCGGCGAAGGGTTTTATTCCTATACCCACGGAACGAAGGATTGGATAGTTGCGGATACGTTTAAGTAATTCTTATTCATCCGGCTCCCTTTGAAACTCGAAAACTTCAGGGAGTCGGATGATCCTTTTATAGCTTATTTAAATTTTGGTCTTTATGTCGAGAAGTATCAATTTTTCAACGAAGAGTAAGCGAAAAAGTGGGCTTCGTAGACCAATTACTAAATTTTAAACAAGCTCTTAATCCTGAAATCCAATTTTATCCATTATCAGAAGAGGTCGGAACCGACCGGTAGATCCTAGCGTAGGGTGAAGCCCTACGAAACAAGAATACACAACAACCCCCAGGAACCTATTCACCTTCCCTTTGGTTATTCCCAAAAAACAAATAACCATGTCTACCATATATTTTACATCGGATCACCATTTCGGGCATCGGAATATTATCAAGTACTCCGAGCGTCCCTTCAAGGACGTGGATGAAATGGATCAAACCATGATCGACCGTTGGAACGAAAAGGTAAAACCCGGTGATAAGGTCTATCACCTTGGAGATATCGCCTTGTGTTCTCCCGCTAGGTTCAACGAGATTATGGATCAATTAAACGGTGACGTCTACCTTATAAAAGGCAATCACGAAAAAACGGCGATGGCATGCCGCGAACGTTTCGTTTGGGTCCGGGATTTCCACGAATTAATCTTGGATGATCCGGATACCCACAAAGGAACCCAGCTCGTTGCCTTGTTCCATTATTCCATGAAAGTGTGGAACGCCAGCCATTGGGGAACCTATCATCTATACGGTCATTCCCACGGTGCATTACCCGATGACCCCAAGTCTCGTTCCTTTGATATAGGAGTGGATTGCCATGATTTTTACCCCTTGTCTTATGCCGAGGTCAAGGAAATCATGAACAAGAAATCTTGGACGCCTCCATTTAAGGGGCGGTAATCCAAGAAGGACGGAAGGGACGTCCTTTTGACAAAATCTATTTTCAAGTATGGAGTTCATCTCAACAGAGGTGGGCTTTTTTTATTTTGAAAAAAATATCTTCAAGTGTCACGTTTCCTATCCCCTAGGAGTATTGAAGGTAGAATTGCATGCAAGTCAATCGCTTTTTGAGCGATGTAGAACTAATCGAATTGCCGGAAACGGCAAAAAAATCCACCACCATGAAAAAATATAATTTTAGTTTTCTCATAGTTCTTCTCTGTTGTTGCATCTCCTTTTTTCCTTCTTGCGATGATGCCGACACGGATGAAACCGTTGTCACCGAAAATTTTGATTGCCCCAATCTTGAGGCATTTTTTGGTGATCCTTGTACTACCGCAACAGGATTGCCCGGTATAGTAAATGATGATTGTGAATGTGGCGATATCGTACCTCCGGATGATTTTGATTGCCCGGATCTTCTTGCCAATCACGGCGAACCTTGCCTTTTTGATTCCGGCGAGGGAATGATTGTAGGGTTGGTTAATGCCAATTGCGAATGTGGAAGCGCGGGAACCGATGTTACTTCACCCGGACAGGTAGATTGCCCGGATTTAGGGGCAAACGTGGGTGAGCCATGTTTTACGAATGACGGAACCTTCGGTTTTATCACGCCCTTCTGTTTGTGTGAACCACTTGAGCCTACCGACGGCACTTGGGATTGCCCGGACTTAGGCGGAAACATAGGTGACCCTTGTATGACGGATAACGGAATGCTAGGATGTATCACGCCTGACTGTAATTGTGAGCACGGTATCGAGGAAGGTCCTTATGATTGTCCGGTAATCCAAGCATATATCGGTGAGCCTTGCTTCTTGGAAGACGGTACTTTCGGTATGGTAAACCCGAATTGTGAGTGTGAGCCATTTGACCAAAGCGGAATATATGATTGCCCCGACCTAGGCGTAAACTTCGGTGAGCCTTGTGTTACGGATGAAGGCTTATTCGGTTGTATCAATGAAAATTGCGAGTGTGACCATGCGGATGATCCGGGGCAAGGAACTTGGGATTGTGAAAATCTACAAGCTAACTTCTATGAGCCTTGTTTCGGCGCTAACGGCATGTTCGGGTTTATTGACGAGAATTGTGTTTGTCAAGCCGTAGACGGCGGACCAAATCCCGGTGAATTTGATTGCCCGGACATAGGAGCAAACTACGGCGATCCTTGTCAATTACCGGACGGTATAATCGGCTGTATCGATGAAAATTGCGAATGTGCGCATGGTCTGGACAATGGTGGTGGTGCGTATGACTGCCAAGCCCTAGGTTTATTTATCGGGGAACCTTGCTTCACGGAAGACGGCCAGTTCGGTTTCGTGAATCCTGATTGCGAGTGTGAACCCATGGAAGATCCGGGAGACTTTGATTGCCCCCAATACGGTGGTAATATAGGCGACCCTTGTTTCTCTCCCAATATGCCTTTCCCCGGATTCTTGGATGCTGATTGTAATTGCGTAGTCGAGGGCGGCGGTGATGTGGATTGTCCCAACCTTGGCTTGAATGTAGGAGAGCCTTGCTACTCAGCTAATGGGGTTCCGGGCATCGTAAATCCTGATTGCCAATGCGAAGTCGATGGTAGTGGCGATGTGGATTGCCCCGATCTAGGGTCGAACTACGGTGAGCCATGCTTCAATCCTGCAACAGGGGAAATAGGAATTACCAATGATAACTGTGAATGTGAAACCCAGAGCGGCGGTGATGTAGATTGCCCCAATCTAGGACAGAATATCGGAGAACCATGTATCGATCCCGCCACGGGCTTATTCGGGGTAGTGGACCCTAACTGTAACTGTTATACGGATACAGGCGGTACGGATTGTCCTGACCTTGGCGTAAACTTTGGCGAGCCATGTTTCTTCGCTAACGGTGAACCGGGATTCATCAATGAACTCTGTGAGTGCCAACCGATGCCCGGTGATACGGACTGCCCGAATCTCGGATTGAATTTCGGTGAACCTTGCATTGACCCTGCTACGGGTGCCCAAGGAGTCGTTGACCAAAATTGTCATTGTACACCTTAAAGGAATACAATACTCATCGAAAGGTTAAGAAGTAGGTTCTAATGTTACTTTAGGGTATTAACACCTTTCGATGAATGGAGGAAGCCGGTTTTGCCGGCTTCCCTTTTCCTTTTTTTTAATTAATTTCAAAACAGCGAATATTTTGAAAATCCATCATGAAATAATTGACTTGTGCCGGGCGGGAGATCGTGCCGCACAAAAGCAATTGTATCATGAATTGTTGCCGTATTTAAATGCGGTTTGCAGGAGGTATACATTTGATACTTCTAGGGTGAAAGATATTCTTCAAGAAACCTTTATCCGGATTTTCCGGAATGTCCATCAGTTTGATGCTTCCAAAGGGGAGTTTAAATCTTGGGCGGTTAAAATTGCCATTAATTGTTGTTTGCGGCAGAAGGAAAAGGAAAGTCGATTTTCGACGATTGAATTATTGCCCAATCAACACGGCGGAAAAATAAATCCGGTTGTTTTTAGAAAGTTTTCCAATGAGGAAGTGCTCAACTTTTTAAAACGTATGCCGATGAATTATTTTAAGGTGTTTAATTTATTTGTAATTGATGGTTTTTCCCACAAGGAAATTGCGGATTTATTACAAATAGATGAAACCCTTTCCAGAAAAAGGCTGTCGCGTGCCCGTGCTTGGATTCAAGCCAAAACCGATGAAAATGATTTTTTTAGCTTAATGAGTTCTATTGGATAGACTTTGTACAATATAGTGTGTGGTATGAACCCTTTTGAAGATAATTTTAAGGATAGGTTTAAGGATGAAAAATCCTTGGAAGGCATCAATGAGGATTCCTTGTGGAATGCTATTGAATCCGATTTGGATGAATCCCCGGTTGAGGTAAAAACCAAGGGGAATCCCTTGTTGAAAGTAGGGGTGTTTGCTCTGTTCGTCGCCTTGGCGATTTGTTTTTTATTGTGCAATAATAAAGGTCGATTAATGCACGAGAATCTAGAGCCGAGTGCATTTGATATTCCTGCTGAATCTCCTTCGTTTTCTGTAGAGGAAATGCAAGATAAAGTAAGCGCAAATACTATGAATACCAGTATTTTGGAAGGAAATAATTCCTTGAAGGAGAATGCCGTTAACGAGAAGGAACATACCACGATTATTGGTGATATTGTATTAAAACATAACAATAAAAATGAAGGTGATGGAAAAGACGCAGTAATTGATAATATGGATTTTCCTATTGCTAGAACGAATAATGATACTCCTAAAATACTTTCACCGGATAAGGATGAAAATGCTCAAGAAATAATTAGCGAAAATAAAAATGTAAAGAATAAAACGATAGAGTCTAACCAAGAAGGAAAATTAGAAATAAAAGAGATTCCAATTCAAGCCATTCCTTTACAAATGGAATGGAATGAAAGCCCTGTTAGCGCAAGTTTATTTAAAAAGAAAGTAGGATTAAATAAAAATAAAGGTACTTGGGAAATAAATGTACTTGCAGGTACGAACTTGCGCCATATCTCCTTTAAGGAAAATTCGAACTATCCCGGTTTAGCGAAACAATTAAATCAAGCAAACGGGTTTGAAAGTGGCTACTCCGTTTCCTTGGAGGCGGCATATTATTTTAAGAATAAATATTTCGTGAAATCCGGCTTGGAATTTATGGAAGCCCAGTCCGAGTTTAGTTTCGTGCATGAAACACAAACGGAATTGGAGCGCCCTGATCCGTTTACCGGGCAGTCCGAATGGGTGCCGGCTACCTCGGAAAGAACCCTTAAAAATGATAATCGTTATCAATATATTACCATTCCTTTGGAAGTGGGTATTAGGCAGTCCGGGAAAAAGTGGAATGTAGGAATTGGCGCAGGTGTTAATTTGAATTATGAAATATTCAAGGAGGTAAAAAGTTTGGATTATCAAAACCAAATTTCCTTCGATGAAACCGATGCTAGAAAGCTGTCCTTATCCGCGAGGATTTCACC
>JAHDDF010000212.1 GCA_020629475.1 Saprospiraceae bacterium | reverse complement strand
TCCGGGATGTCGTCGCGGTGCTCTTCCAATTGAGCTTCGCTGCCGCCCTTGTCCTTAGGGCCTCGAACCCCATTCCCTGCCTGAAAAGCAGGAGTATTTCCAAATTAAACTATCGGACCGTATTGTTCAGGAAGCTTTTTTCCTAACGGTAAAATGTACAAATCATTATTGGAAAAGGTTCCCTTCCAACTTTTTTTTCCACAATCAAAAACAGAAAATAATTTGGGATAATAGATATATGCCTTAAATCCCTTTACGGATTAAGTATAGTTCTACCCTTTTTATTCCAATACAAAAATACACTTCCTTGCTTTCCACACCCAAAATCTTGAGCCATTTTCATTCTTAAAAATCCACGCATAACTTTACACTTTCACCTAGGATAAAGTATTCAATTCCAATCTGATATGAAAAAGATTGAAGCCATCATCAGACTGTCAAGATTTGACGCCGTCAGGGATGCCCTTGCCGATATAGACCTCCGTTTCTTTACCCTCTCAGAGGTTAAAGGATTTGGTTTGCAAAAGGAACAACGAACGTATAGGGGTAGCACATATGATCCTGATTATATCGCCCGTTTGAGGATTGATATTCTTACTTCGGATGTCCGTGTGGACGAAATCGTTAGCACCATAAAAAAAGCAGCCTATACAGGCGAAGTCGGTGATGGAAAAATAGCGATTTACAACGTGGATTCCGTCTTAAGAATCCGTAATGACGACAAGGACGAAAACGCCATATAAAATCCTTTTTACACCCGAACCGAGAGAACCAAATATCTAGAAACCTAATTCGCCAAAATCTAGATACCCATGATAGATACCCTAGCACACCTCGCATTTGACCCCAATATCGTAAACGGATTACAGGAAACCGTTAGCCAACATTCCACTGCCCTCATTGAAAATCAATTCCGGACGGATAACCTTTGGATACTTGTTGCCGCCGCAATGGTTTTTATCATGCACTTGGGCTTCTCCGCCTTGGAGGCGGGATTCGTCCGAAAGAAAAACGTGGTGAATATCCTTTTCAAGAACGCCATGATTATTGCCATTGGCCTGCTAACTTACTATGCCGTCGGTTTTAATTTGATGTACCCAACCGACGTGGAACCGGGTGGCTGGTTCTCCCTTCCTTCCCTTGGGCTCTCACCGGGGGAAGGTGATATGGGAACCGGCTACGGGGACTATACCTTCTGGACGGATTTTATCTTCCAAGCCATGTTTGCCGCTACTTGTGCCACTATTGTTTCGGGGGCGGTAGCCGAACGGATTAAACTTAATAGCTTCCTCATTTTTAGCGGTCTATTCGTAGCGGTTTGCTATCCCATTATAGGGATGTGGAAATGGGGTAAAGGCTGGTTGGATGCCCTTGGTTTCATTGATTTTGCCGGTTCTACCCTTGTCCACTCCGTAGGTGGTTGGGGTGCCTTAGCGGCGATTATCCTCCTAGGACCCCGCCTCGGAAAATATACGGAGAGAGGTATCAAAGCCATTCCTGGGCATAACCTGCCACTTGCCGGAATCGGGGTATTCTTGCTTTGGTTCGGGTGGTACGGCTTTAATGGCGGTTCCGTTCTGAACGCCAATCCCGAGGCAGTTTCCTTGGTTTTTGTTACGACTTCCCTTTCCGCGGCCGCGGGTGCCGTAGGCGCATTTATTACCTCCTATGTACTATTCAAAATCCACGATCTTTCCATGGTTTTGAATGGTATTCTAGGCGGTTTAGTGGGGATTACTGCGGGAGCGGATCTCATGTCTCCCAATGAAGCGGTTATCATCGGTCTTATTGCCGGTGCCATCATCCCCTTCTCTGTTGTTTTCTTTGACCGATTAAAATTAGATGACCCCGTAGGTGCTACTTCCGTTCACTTAATCTGTGGAATTTGGGGTACGCTCGCCGTGGGAATTTTCGGAAGTGCGGCAGGTTGGGCTCAATTGGGCAACCAAGCCATTGGTATTGCCGCGGTAGGTATTGCCACCTTCACTTTCGCTTTCTTATTGATGTTTCTCTTGAAAAAGACCATCGGTATCCGTGTATCCAATAAGGATGAGGAACGCGGATTGGATTGGGCGGAACATAGTATGAAAGCGTATGAGTAGTATAATGAAGAATTAAAAATGAAGAATTAAGAATTATTGGGTGTTATAGGGTTGAATCGCCCGTCTTGGAATTTCCGGGGCGGGCGTTTTTTTTTGTACTTTTTATGTCAGGTCGGAAGACCTGACAAGGGGAGCGGAATTTGATAGGGCTTCACCCTAACTTTTGAACGTTTCGGTCATTCTGACCTTTTTCACTCTTTTTTCCTTTATTCCTCATGAACTAAAATTTTTCATTCGTCATTCGTCATTTTTCATTCCTTTTGAATAGAAATAAGAAAGCCCTGAAGGATTCTCCTTCAGGGCTTTCTTATTTCTATTCAAAAGGCTACACCGTTTTCTCGGAGCCAAACACGCCTCCTAGGTATTCACGGTTCATTTTAGCGATATTCTCGATGGAAATCTCCTTGGGACATTCCGCTTCGCAGGCACCGATATTGGAACAGAAACCGAAGCCTTCCTTATCCATTTGAGTAACCATGGCAAGTGCCCGTTTCTTCGCCTCAACCTCTCCTTGCGGAAGGGTTGCCAAGTGGGAAACCTTTGCTGAAGTAAAGAGCATGGCTGCGGAGTTGGGACAAGCCGCAACACAAGCACCGCAACCGATACAAGCGGCGGCATCAAATGCTTTCTCGGAAGTGTCTTTCTCAATGGGAACAGCATTTCCGTCTTGCGCCTGACCGGTATTTACGGAAATGTAACCACCTGCTTGGATAATGGCATCAAAAGAAGAACGATCCACTACCAAATCACGGATAACCGGGAAAGATTTGGCACGGAAAGGCTCTACCACGATGGTAGCACCATCCTTGAAGGAACGCATGTGTAATTGACACGTAGTGGTTCCTTTCATCGGCCCGTGGGGCTGACCGTTAATTACCATACTACAAGTACCGCAAATACCTTCACGACAATCATGCTCGAAAGCTACCGGTGTTTTCTTTTGGCTGACCAATTTCTCGTTCAACACATCGAACATCTCAAGGAAAGACATATCGGTACCGATATCGGCTAGATCATAGGTCTCGAATTTACCGGAACCGAAATCGCCTCCTTCTCTCCAAACCTTTACTTTTATATTGATGGACTTACCGTTTCCTCCTGCCATTTTTATTCTTTTTTATTGAGATTTTTAGATGTTTAGATTCTTAGAAATTAAACTTCTAAAAATCTAGGTATCTAAATGTCTAATATCTAAATTACTTGTACGATCTCGTTTTCAACTCAACGTTCTCGAAGGTTAATTCCTCCTTGTTCAGTATCCAATCTTGATCATCCCCTTGGAATTCCCATGCCGCTACATATGTATAATCAGCATCATTACGGGCCGCTTCGCCTTCTTCCGTACGATACTCCTCACGGAAGTGTCCTCCGCAGGATTCATTACGGTCAAGGGCATCGCAAACCATTAGTTCACCCAATTCCATAAAGTCCGCGACACGAAGTGCCTTCTCCAATTCCGGATTGTACTCCTCATTGGAACCGGGAACAAAAACGTCCTTCTTGAATTCATCACGTAATTCACGGATCATCTTGCGGGCTTTCTTCAAGCCTTCCGCATTACGGGACATACCGCAATATTCCCACATGATTTTACCAAGGCGACGATGGAATGACTCAACGGATTGGTCTCCATTAACACCAAGCACATTATTAATACGTGCTTTCACGTCGGCTTCAGCCTGCTCGAATTCCGGTGAATCCGTGGAAATCTTAGGCGTACGGATTTCGTTCGCCAAGAAGGTTCCTACAGTGTAAGGAATCACGAAATAGCCATCGGCAAGACCTTGCATCAAGGCGGATGCACCTAGGCGGTTAGCACCGTGATCAGAGAAGTTAGCCTCTCCTAGAGCAAACAAACCGGGAACGGTGGTTTGCAAATTATAATCCACCCAAATTCCGCCCATGGTATAGTGTACCGCCGGGTAAATTCTCATGGGTGTCTTGTAAGGATTGTCGTCCGTAATCTTCTCGTACATTTCGAAAAGGTTGCCGTACTTTCCTTCGACTACCTTCTCTCCCAAAGCCTTAATTTCTGCTTCGGTGGCATTTACCATTCCTTTCTGGTTGGCTTGCTCACGACCATAACGCATAATCGCGGAAGCAAAATCCAAGTAAACCGCTAGTCCGGTGGAACCTACACCGCGTCCTTCATCGCAAACGTATTTTGCGGCGCGGGAAGCAACGTCCCTAGGAACCAAGTTACCGAATGCGGGATAGATTCTTTCCAAGTAATAATCCCTGTCCTCCTCCTTGATATCAAGCGGGTTCTTTCCGCAATCCTCGCGTTTCTTGGGTACCCATACCCTACCGTCGTTACGAAGGGACTCGGACATCAAAGTCAACTTGGACTGGTAATCACCGGAAACGGGGATACAAGTCGGGTGAATCTGCGTGAAGCAGGGATTCGCCATGAAAGCACCTCTGCGGTGAGTTCTCCAAGCAGCGGAAACATTAGACATCATCGCATTAGTGGAAAGGTAGAATACGTTTCCGTAACCTCCCGTTGCGATAATTACGCAATGCGCTCCGTGACGCTCGATTTTTCCGTTCAGCAAGTTACGGGTAATGATACCGCGTGCCTTGCCATCGATTTTCACCAAGTCAAGCATTTCATGGCGGTTATACATCTTCACGCTACCCCTTGAAATCTGACGGGATAAGGAAGAGTAAGCACCAATCAACAACTGCTGTCCGGTTTGTCCTCTAGCGTAGAAAGTACGGCTTACCTGCACACCACCAAAGGAACGGTTGGCAAGCAAACCACCATACTCACGCGCAAAAGGAACACCCTGCGCCACGCATTGGTCGATGATATCACGGGATACCTCCGCCAAGCGGTGAACGTTCGCCTCACGGGAACGGTAATCACCGCCTTTGATGGTATCGTAAAACAAACGGTAAACGGAGTCACCGTCGTTTTGGTAGTTCTTCGCCGCATTGATTCCTCCCTGTGCCGCAATAGAGTGCGCACGTCTTGGGGAATCATGGAAAGTGAAGCATTTTACGTTATAACCCAACTCCCCTAGAGTGGAAGCCGCGGAAGCACCGGCAAGACCGGTTCCTACAACAATAATTTCGATATTACGCTTGTTGTTGGGTGCCACTAAAGGCATTTTTCCACGATACTCCTGCCATTTGGTGGCCAAGGGTCCGTCAGGGATATTCGATTTCAATTTATCACTCATGGGAAAGTATTTCTAAATATTGGAGCGAGATGATACTCGAATTTTTAATTATGCATGAAGTTCAATGCGGGAACATCTATTCCGAACATCATAAGAATGGGAATCAAAGCAAACATCAACGGAATGATAATGCTATACACTGTTCCTAATCCCTTGATAAGGGGTGTATATTTCTTATGATTTAAGCCCAAGGATTGGAATGCGGAAGCAAATCCATGATTCAAGTGGAATGCTAAGGCAATCATGGAAATTACGTAAACGATTACTATCCATAACTGACTAAAGGATGTACTTACTTTGGTGTAAAGGTCCTTGTACTTGATTCCATCATAGGTTACCAATTTATCATCCAATCCACCAAATTTCATGGAGTACCAAAAATCACCCATGTGGATGAAAATGAAGATTAGTATCAAGGTTCCTAGGAACGCCATACTTCTGGAAGCCCATGTGGTTCCGTTTCCGTTTTTGACGGCGTAACTCTTACCTGTAGCACTTCGGTTTTTAGCCCATATGGCTAAACCTAGAATTGCATGTAACGCAATTCCCGTGTACAATCCGTAGGACGTGAATTTTATCAGGGGATTGGAAGTCATGAACTTCGCATAGATGTTGAAAGCTTCTCCGCCATCCCCTGCCAAAAGCTGAAGGTTACCCGCTAAGTGTACGGGAAGGAAGGTAATCAAGAAAAGCCCGGTCAAACTCATAACGAGTTTTCTTCCGATGGATGAGGTTAGAAAATCAAGGAACCATTTCATAATGGACGCTATTTTCGTTTGCTGAGTTTTGTTTGCTGCCTGTTTTCAGGCGTATGTGGACAAATGTAATTATTAAAGGACGGAACCTCAATTTTGTTGAGGTTCAAGGGGTATACATTAATTTATTTAGAATGGGTTTAAAAAAGGAATGGCGACTCAATCTGGAGACTGAGCCGATCTTTTGGGGAGACTGAGCCGATCTTATGCTTATTTCAACATATGCTTATCGAAATTATATTCCTTGACCTCACCGGATTCCTTCTTGACTTTCAAACGGATGGTTTTGGCATCCTTGGTGGCGTTCAATACTTCACAATATTCCTCCAAGGAATGTTCCTTGATGGAAACTCCATTTGCCTCAATCAACTCATCGCCTATTTTCAAATCGATATTAGGATCATTTCCCATTATGGTGGTAATTCCGATTTTTCCGTCTTCTATTCCGAAAGCCGCCCTCGTTACGGGATTACCATATCGCTTATCGCCAATCGGTTTCAAATAAATGGATTTCGTACTCCAATCAAAAATGGTGATATAGTGCTTAAAAAGTTCCATCCCCACTTTGTTAGACGTCTTATTCTTTACGTCCACTAAAGCATTATCAATAGTGATATTTCCCACCTTTATTTCTTTCGGTTGATAGATAAACAATGAATCGATTTTCCTGCCATATAAGCCGGTACTAGAACCTTTTCCAAGGACTATGGGATTGTAGGAAGGGAATTTTTTCTCAATGGTTCGGGTATTGATATCAAAGCCTCCATTGGAACCCGTATCCACCAAAAACTTCACTTCTTTTCCATCAATATTTACCGTAATCCAAGGACGGTGCTGGGCATCGGTTTCAAAAGGAATCTTGGTATATTTCGACATATCCCCCAAAGGGTAACTGAGGGGGAAGATGGAAACCGTTTCTTTCTCAAAATCCAGTTTCCAATAGTTATGCCTGGCTACATCGGAGCCTAACAAACCCTCAAATTTCAGGCAACGGAAAACATCCGCCTGAAACGGGGCAACCATAACGTTCAACTTTTTGGTAAGAAACCCTTCAAAGGAAAGCTGATCTATTTTCCCGAAATAAATCTTCCTGCGGTTCCCTTGGGAATCTCCTACACTTCCATAATTCTTTAATTTCATTCCCGTATCCATCGCCTTTTCTTGATCCAAGATTGTAGTGGCACCTGTATCGAAGGGAAGATTATAACTTACGCCATCCACATCGGCATTTATCATAATAAGCCCTGCCGTTCTTTCCATAGGGAAGGTGATTCCTTTAGCAGGAATTTCAATATCCCCGCCCTTGAATAGTCTACCCGGTGTTTTACAGGAAAAGAGGAGAAAGGAAATAAAAAGCAAGAGGTAGATTCGATTTTTCATTTTGATGGTTTTGTGGGTATGACGGTTATACCTATTGAATAGTTACAGCTTCTAAAACTCTACGAACAAAAATTTCATTCTACCGTTCAAATTTTATTACCACCTACAAACCAAATCGAGAAATGAGAAGAATTTATACGCTTCTACTGCTTGCCATGTTTTCCCTTGGCATTCTTCATTCCCAAAACGACATGGTCACCTACGCCGGTGATAGCGGCAGGGAAGGCTTTATGGACGTTAGACAATTATCGGACGGGACT
>JAHDDF010000211.1 GCA_020629475.1 Saprospiraceae bacterium | reverse complement strand
ATTAAGCAAAAAATTGATGCTTCTCGACATAAAGACCAAAATTTAAACAAGCTCTAAAGTGAAGTAGCTCGTGTAGGAAAATGCCGGGAAAAGAACGTGGAATACAATATAGCTAAAAATGGCGGAAGAACATGTAAGGAGTAAGGACTTTGGGGTAAGTTCGGATTAACAATGTTAAGCGCATTCAAGCCCTTGAAATGATGACCGTCTTTTTTACATTCGCGTTCATTTTTAACCTAAATTTTCAATTGAACATGAGAAAGCTTTTCTTTCTTTTAGCACTTACTTCCACTTTCGCATTCGTTTCCTGTAGTGATGATGATGGGGACACCACCCAAGAAAACTTCGTAAGGGCAAAAATTGACGGTGCTGATTTTGAAGCCGCTAGTGTTACCTTCTTTGTTGACAATGGTTTTGGAGAAGATATTGTTTTCATTAACGGAACGGAAGGTACCGACGAAATCGGTATTAATATTCCTGTATCCTCACCGGTGGGGACTACAGTCGCAATTGACGAAAATGACATTTCATTGGTTTTCACTGATGCAAGTCAAGCGGGTTTCTTTACCGTTGGGGAAATGACCCTTTCTACGCTTGATACTTCAGGTAGAATCGTGGCGGGTACATTTTCTTTTACCGCCAATGATGGTGCCGGGACAATGAAGGAAATTACGGAAGGTTCCTTTTATGTAGCGTACTAAGATCATTGTCTTTAATAGATAAGAAGCCCTGCTTGCCGTATCGGTAAGCAGGGCTTTTTGTTTAATCCTTGAACAAAAAAAGGGACCGCCCCCCAAGAGGCGATCCCAACATGAACTAATTGAACTAAATTCTTTACTCCGCTTTCAGGAATTTTTCAATGGTTCGTTCACCTTCCGGATTTACCATTTCAATCAGGTACATCCCTTTGGGAAGGGAACCGATTTCGAAACGGTTGGTTCCTTCCTGAAGGTTATTGTGGTTTTGGATGGCTCTACCGCCGGCGTCAAGGATGCGGATATCCGCCGCTTCCTCTAATCTTACGTTGATGAATTCCTTGGCGGGATTGGGGAATACGGAGAATCCCGTCTCGTTGGTTTCACCACTGAGTCTATATGATTGTGCCGGGGAATCAGAGATGGCTTTTTCCAAAGGAGGAAATGGTGTATTTCCGCCACCGAACTCGCAAGGTTCATCGGAACAGGTTACTTCAAATTCCCAGATAGTGGTATTGAATCCGCTGCAATCACTACCCGTAATGGTAATGGTAATGACTTGCCCCGTTGATACAGGAATACTTCCCGTAAAGTTTTCTCCGTCACCGCCTACAACGTCGGGACAATCAGGATAGATTTCCTCTGCTTCCTCTTGTGAGAAATTGGTGGAATAAAGACCTGAGTCTACTACAAGAACTCCGTCTACCCAAATTTGGATTCTGTCAGGTTCATTTTTGGTAAAGAAGTCAAAACAAAGGAATCCGTCACCATCAGCAATGTAGTCATTGGTTATTTCACCTACACCGCCTCCGAAGCCATCATTGATGTCTTCGCAGAAACAAGGTAACTGGCTTACGACTACCGTCTCGGTTGTTTCACAACCGTCCGCATTGGTTACCGTGAAGGTGTAAGTTCCTGCCGCCAAGCCTGAAATAACGGCAGGGGAGGAGGTAAAGGTTTGTGGTGGGCCGAAACCGGCTACGGTAATGGGTAAGTTTTCCGCCGTTACGCCAATGGTCACCGTACCGTTGCTTTGTCCGCAGTCGGCGGGATCGGAACCGAATAAGACATTGAAATCATCACAACATCCCTCGGCTTCCACGCTTTGGTCAAGGATATGGCAGCAGTAATCGTGGTCATTAAAATCTTCCAAGCGGATATCGAATTCCAAGGAGGAACCGCCTGTAATCGGGCTTCCGTCGCAGTTGGTTACGGTTACGCAAATTTCCGCGCTTTCACCCGGATTTATTGATGCGGGAACGATAACTCCACCCGGATTACCATTGATGCAAAGCCCCGGGGTGTCGGATGCAAGGACGGTTACGGTGGTTACCGGATTGGTAGCATAAGGAGGATGATTTACGGTAAAGCATAATTCATGCGCACCCGTTTCCTCGATGCATTCAAGGGTCATGTCCTCTACTTCGCTACAAGGGCATTCCTCCACGTTAATACAAAACCTTCGGTTACAACATTCCCCTACTTTATCATTATATAATTTAATGGTAAAACAGAATTGTCCGATGTCGTCCGGTACGGTAACCGTAATCGGGAAAGCATAAACGGTTTGTGGTGGTAAATTTAAACCGAAACCGCTTGCGATTACTTGCCCGTTGTCGTCAAATATCGCGAATGAATTAACGGTGTAAGCTGAATTATTCCCGATGTAAAACGTAATGGTAACGTTACCTTCCTCATCACAAACTTGTTGGACATTATGGATGGAAGCACAGGGTCTTTCTTCATGTGGACGGACCTCGTCCAATGCCTGTGCTACTTGGTCCACTGATGGAAATGGATCTTGTGCGTTTGAGGAAAATGTTACCGTTAATAGTAAGATGAATAAGATAAAAAACTTAGTTTTCATAGCATTAAGATTTAATTCGTTTTATTCAATACTATCCCTGTCTATTCGAAATGATTATTCGAATAGAAAAGTGATAATAAACTTTGTTGAGTTTTAAGGAAATCCCCGTATTAACGGAGTGCCTGTGTTGCAACTACATTTCAAAGTTAAATAGCCTTAATGCCGAATTCAATTAGAAAAAAATGCTAAAATCCTAGGCGTATTTTATGGGGTGACTTCAAGGAGCCAAGTTTTTTCTACGGTTTGTCCGTCCTTGGAGATGGTTTCTTTTATTTCCGTATAATTATTTGATAATGAGGTTTTTGTCTTGCTTAGTTTTGAAAGGTGGTTTGCGAATCGCCGATTTGCGTCAAGCAGGCGATCACTGATGATTTCCTTGTTGTTTGTCAAGAAAACCCTGAAGCTGTTTAGGTTGTCAAATAATAAATCCCAATATTTTAAATGAAAATAAACCTTAAGGCGCATGGTTCTTTCATTTAATTTCATGATGATATTATTGAAATTAATTTGGTTGAGAATGTCAAGTGTTTCCTCGTATTTTTCTTGCTTGAATTGAAGCATTGCCGTACAGTATAAAAAACTGTTGGGATGCAGTTTATTTACCTTGGTTTTTATTTTGTTTAGAAACGCTTTAGCCTCTTCTGTTTTTCCTAGGTTTAGGGATACCGTCATATAGTTTTTCATGGCGGCAGGAATGAAGGCATTATCTTGAAGAAAAATGTCCCTTGTTATTTGAAAATCGTACAACTCAAAAACCTCTTTGTAAAGCTCTTGCCTATCCTTGAAAATACGAAGGGAGGTATTTTCCAAATAAGTAAACAGCATCCTTAATTGTGAAGGGGCAGGAATGGTATGGTTATTAAATAATTTATTTTTTAAAACCTTGTAATATTGTAGTTTATCCTCTTTTGATAATAATAAATAGGCATGGAACCATATGTCGATAATGGGTTCTTTTATATAAGGTGAATCGGGGATTATTTCTACCATTGAAATACTGAATTCATCCTCCTGCATTCCTTTGATTACATTCCTTCTATTTATTTCCTGGCAGGTATAAATGAGTTTGGTATACAAATAATAAATGTCAAGCGCGCGAGCCGCTTCCTTGAAATGGACATCTCCTACGCCCTTATCTTTCCTTGTGGAATGTACCCGGTTTATTTCCCGGTTTATCCGGTACATATTATAGTAATCCTCTGACTCCACGGAGGTGGAAGGATTACCCTTTTTTAGCATCTTGGCGGATAGGCGATCAAAGTCGGAGGATAATCCTCCAAGGGAATACTGGCGAAGCAAGTTGAACTCAAGATTGAACTCGGAAGAGATGGCGTGTTCCGCGGAAAGAAAATCAGTAAGTAGCTTAAAGAGTTTTGAGGCTAGCTTCACCACCACGTCCGAACGATAGGTTTCTTCCTTAAAAATGTGGTAAAAAGCGTTTTCCTCGGAAAATTCCGGGAAATTGAAGCCCGGATGGTGTTTGCAAAAGTATTCCAAAAGGGAGGAGAGTTTGGGGTTTTTATTGGAATAAGTCGAATCCACGAATAAACGGAATCTTTTTAACTCCTTGTTATTCAGTGATTTGATGACCCGTGTTAGCTTTATTTCCCTCATGGGTGGTTGTTCGGTGTTTTCTTTTGTTTTTTCCCGGATTCTAAAAACGGGGATTTTTTGGGTATTTTCTAATTGTTCAAATTCAGGGGAATGTTCAACTTCGGTATACGGAAGCGGGAAATAAGAAACCGCAATTCCGGAAAGCATCCCCATTTTACGAATTATCCCACACTATTCGAAATGGGGGAAGGCGATTGAACACCGTCTTCGTGAACGACATGAACTAAATCTTACGCAATGAACTATTCAAGAACCAATACCCGAATCGTATTACTAATACCCTTGATTTTTATTAGTCTACTTTTTTCTTGCACGGAAAGTACCCAAACCTCATCACTAAACCCGCAGGAGGAACCCGAGGCACAGGGATTATTTAGTGAAGGTTATTGCTTGCCTCCGGCAGAATTAGGTATCGCGGATTTTTATGTGGCGGATGATTCCAAGGATGCCATCCTTTACCAATGGACACCGGTACAAGGAGCAATTGGATATGAATTCAGGATAAGCGTTAATGATTACGTATCTCCCGTTTTAACGGACATGGTATACGGGCATAATGCGTATTTGGTGGAATCCTTGTTTGATATTGATGATAGAATTCATGCAAAGGTGAGAGCGGTTTGTTCCAATGGTTCCTATTCTTCTTGGAAGGAGGAAACGGACGTTTTCAGGAATGGCGGGGCAACCGTGGACGATATACCGAGTAACGCGAATTGGGAAGCCGTTTGCGGCTCGACTTGTGAATACCTAAGATTCGTTGATAATGAAATTACCGATTGCGAAGGAGATAAAATTGAGCTAGGACTAACGAATGGACACAAAAGGTTTTTCCTAAAAGAGAGTGTATGCGCCTGTATTTATGAGGAGGATTTATGTTACGGATTGGAAAATATTAAAAGCTGTTTACGCACTTCGTACTTAAAAAGAAACTATCAAACCTGCGATCCGGAATAGATTGTCCCACCCTCTCTTATTTTAAGCGGCACCCTCGGTTTTTACCGGGGGTGTTTTTGTTGGTGACCAATCATGGGATTCCTTGCGTCACTCATTGATACCGAATTGTCTTCTCTTACCATTTGTTTTAGTTACGTATGATCGCTAAAAGCCTTACCTTTGCCGGCAAATTGTACCAAAGGATCATGATTGAAACGGATATTTTAATAATAGGGGCAGGTCCCTGCGGTTTATTTACGGTTTTTGAAGCAGGTTTATTAAAACTTCGTTGCCATTTGATTGATGCGCTTCCCCAAGCCGGGGGACAGTTGACGGAGATTTACCCTAAAAAGCCGATTTATGATATCCCGGGTTACCCTGATATTCTTGCCGGTGATTTGGTAGAAAGGCTTATGGAACAGATTGAGCCGTTCAAGCCCGGTTTTACCCTAGGGGAAAGAGCGGAGGTTATCGAGAAAACGGAAGACGGTCGTTTTCGTTTGGTTACCAACCGTGGAACGGAACACGTGGCGCCGGTTATTGCTATCGCGGGTGGTTTAGGTTGTTTTGAACCTCGCAAACCACCCATTTCCAATATTTCGGAATTTGAGGATAACGGTGTAGAATATATCATCAAGGACCCTGAAATTTACAGGGACAAAAGAGTCGTTATCGCGGGAGGGGGAGACTCCGCTTTGGACTGGACGATTTTCTTAGCGGATGTTGCCTCGGAAGTAACCTTGGTTCACCGAAGAAGTTCCTTCCGTGGTGCCTTGGATTCCGTGGAAAAGGTGGTAGAACTAAGCGAGTCGAATAAGATCAACTTAATTACGGAAGCGCAAGTAGTAGGGCTTAACGGAAACGGAACCCTTGACGCCGTTCAAATCAAGCACAAGCGGGAGGGTGAAATTACCAAGGAAACGGATCACTTTATTCCCTTGTTCGGCTTAGCACCCAAATTAGGTCCGATAGCTGATTGGGGATTAAATATTACCAAGAACGCCATAGAGGTGGATACTTTCGATTACTCCACCAACGTACCCGGAATTTACGCCATCGGTGATATCAATACCTATCCCGGTAAACTAAAACTAATCCTCTGTGGTTTCCATGAAGGAACCTTAATGGTACAATCCGCTTTCAAGCGAATTTACCCGGACAAGAAGCTCAGCTTTAAGTATACCACGGTAAACGGGGTACAAGGTTTTGAGTAGTATTTATCAAAGACCAAGAAAGAATAATGGACATCGTAAACATTACCGTAATCGATAGGGAAGGGGAGGAGAAAACCCTTGAAGCCCCTACGGATATGAATATGAACTTGATGGAATTTTTCAAGTCCTATGAATATCCCGTGGAAGGAACCTGTGGCGGTATGGCATTGTGTTCCACTTGCCATTGTTACGTGGAGTCGGAGCATGATTTACCTGAAATGGGTGAGGATGAGGAGGATATGCTGGACCAGGCATTCTTCGTGGATGACGAGAAATCCCGCTTGGGATGCCAAATAGCCATTACTCCTGAACTTGACGGTTTAATCGTAAAATTGGCGCCTTCGGCGGAGTAGATTTTCATCCGTATATTTATATTTCAAAACAAAGAATCCTTAGAGCATGGACAAGAGAACCTTCCTTAAAGTTTCCGCCTTAACGGTAACGGGCTTGGCACTTAACCCATTTTATGGTTGCGTAAAAACGGAACCTTCCGGAGAACCGGAGGGAAGAACGGATGATTTTACCCTTCCCGCTCTCGGATTTGCCTTTAATGCCCTTGAGCCGCACATAGACGCAAGAACCATGGAAATCCATCATGGTAAGCATCACGCGGGTTATGTAAGAAAACTAAACGCCGCGGTCAAGGATACCAAGTTTGCGACAATGCACCTTCCTGAAATAATGGCGCAGGTCACCGAGGATGATGCGGGCGTAAGAAATAATGGCGGTGGTCACTTTAACCATTCCTTGTTTTGGAATGTCCTAGGACAAGGGAAAGGAGGCGAACCTACCGGCGAATTAGCCAAGGCTATGACTTCCGCTTTCGGGACTTTTGATGCCTTCAAAGAGGAATTTTCAAAAGCGGCAAAAACGCGTTTCGGTTCCGGCTGGGCGTGGTTGTCCGTGGATGATGCCGGTAAATTATTCATCAGTTCCACACCAAATCAGGATAATCCCTTGATGGCGAATATCGTGGAGCAAAAGGGTACGCCTATCCTTGGGGTTGACGTATGGGAACATGCCTATTACTTAAATTACCAAAACAGAAGAGGAGATTACGTTGCGTCTTTCTTCAATATTATTGATTGGGAAAAGGTGGCGGCTAACTTAACCTCGATTTTACAATAAGGTTACCTGCATTTAAACGTCTTGGACCCGCCATACCGGAGGTATTAGGGGAATAAATGTTTGCAATTCTTTGAGAATACACATTTAATTTACTATCTTGTGAAGGAGTTCAGGATTTAATTCTGAATTTAGTCATAGGGTGTTCAAACAATAGAGGCGGTCGGATATGCGGTATTCCGACCGTTTCTTGTAAAGGGGGAGTTAATCCCCCTTTTTTAATACGGCATATTGCC
>JAHDDF010000210.1 GCA_020629475.1 Saprospiraceae bacterium | reverse complement strand
TGAAATGTTTAATTTCAAGTAGATTTTATGTGTCGAACGACATAAGTTACTAAAGCAATGCTATCCACAGGTGTCCTTGAATACTTTTGGGATTTTGGTAAAAATCGAGTACTAATTAATCCGTTTAAATCGGCTCTTATCCAATTTACCTGTCTCGAAATATCTTATAATGTATAATCAATCCATCCACCAGTAAACCAGAGCTCGGATCCTCATCTAAAATCCAGAAAAAATGCTTTGGAACACCCACCAACTCACACAGGCACAAATCATAATTAAAGATGCGGACGAAAGTCTAATTCCTAGAATCCTAGCATACTTTGAATTAGAGGATTACGTACAAGCCCCGAACCCTTTACCACACTCTTGGAAAGATCATAGCAACTGTATTAATTTCTCCTTCGCCAATGGACAAATGCGAATCCTAGATGGAGCACCCGTAAATTTTCATTGATGGAGCTACCTAGAGTATTTTGAATTGGTCAATAACGTTGATTTAGTCCATTTCTTGGGAGAAAAGGGATATGAATTTCTGTACTATGAAGTCGGTGATGCTTTTGAGGAATATCAAATCATTGTTTACAAAGGAGGTAAACTGCAACGACATTTAAAAGTAGTGGAAGAATGGACAATGGGCCCAAAGAAAATCGAAATAGATTATGGTCCTCCACTTGCAGGAGAATCTGTAATACTTCATTGGTACAAAAGTATAAATGACTATATTTTTGATCTCTGCGAAAACAGTGGTTTCTTTCCGGCTAGGATATTTGACAAAACCATACACTTGGTTTATGAAAAAGAATTTCCCGAAAGTGAAATCTATTGGTTTCATCAATTCTTACCAAATAACTAAATGAAAGAAAATCTCTATTGCCTTACCGGCAAACAACTAATCCTCAAAAATGAAAATGAAGATGGTTTTTTCGGCGGGCACAAGCATTGAGCCCTTTAACACTACAAACCAAGCACTTACCCCTACCTTAACATTTTATCTATTTCAACTTTAAATCATTTTAACACCCTTACTTAACCGTTCCATAAAAGAATTAACGCTGCTTTCCCGCTAAGTTTGGAATATCGATTCAACCAAAAAATTCCAAAGCCATGAAGAAATCAGTAACGTACATTCTCCTAGGATTTATTGTCCTTTCCTCTTTGAGTTCCTGCGCCCACAGACGGGCAAAAATGACTTTCCGTGATGAATCCGCGAACCACAGATTGGTAGCCGTAATGCCCATGGATGTCAAATTCGAGGAAAACCCGAGAAACATAAGAAGAGGGGAAGAAGAACTCACGGAAATTGAGTTAAAAAAGCTACAGGCGGATTACGGTAGGATTTTCCAAGAACGCGCGGAAGCTTTCCTTCGTTACCGAGGAATAAGCGTAAGAATTCAAGGTGCAAAGGAAACCCGAGCCATCCTGAAAGCCAATAATATTACTCGTTCCGTGGTGAGGGATATGTCCATTACTGAACTAGCCACAATTCTGGGCGTTGACGGAATCGTCTTTGGGGAAGTATTCCTCGATCAACCGTTCAGTGAAAAAGCCGCCTTCGGGATAGGTGTCGCACAAACGATTGAAACGGCCATCTTCGGGACCCGAACGGGCGGAACACCCACCACGAACCGCGCCATCGGTTTCTTTGAAATTTACGATGGTGATACCGGCGGAAATATTTGGAGCGTCAGAGGACACGCCGGGTTCGGTTTAGGTAGTTCTCCCGAGGGCGTAGCCGATGCCTTAATTGCCCGTTCCATGAGAAGAATTCCTTATAGAAGAAGATAGAATTACCCCTGCCCCACCAATAACCATTGTACCCATAAAACCAAATCCATGCAGGACGGGCGCCACGCCCGTCTTGCTTTCGTTTTTATACATCTTTGCAATTTATCCCGCCCTTACGTACTTTTACGGTCGTAAAAAAACACGAATTGAATGGGACGCGCATTTGAATATCGCAAGGCCACCATCATGGCCCGTAACCTTAGACTTGCCAAAGCATTTACCAAAGCCGGAAAGCAAATTACCATCGCCGTAAAAGCTGCCGGTCCTGATCCTGAAACCAACTCTACCTTAAGGCGTGCTATACAGAACGCCAAGGCGGTTTCCATGCCCAAGGATAAAATCGAGAACGCCATTAAAAAGGCGATGGGTAAGGATACCTCGAATTACGACGAACTTTCCTACGACGGAATGGGTCCCCACGGTATCGCCGTTGTAGTGGATTGCGCTACGGACAATGCCACAAGAACCATCGCGGACGTCAGAGCCATTTTCCGTAAATGCGGTGGAGAGATCGGTAAGACGGGTATGCATGATTTCTTGTTTGACCGCAAGGGCGTATTCTTCATTGAACTTGATAAAATCGAGGATCCCGAGGAATTCGAGTTGGAATATATCGATCACGGTCTAGAAGAATTAACCAAAGACAAGGATGAAGAGGACGAGGAGTACTACATGTGCTACTGCGCCTTCGAGGACTTCGGGAAATTGCAGGATGGGCTTGAAAAAGGCGGTATTGAAGCCAAAAAAACCGAGCTACAGCGTATTCCTGCCCATTACAAGGAGGACCTTACGGAAGAACAAATCCAAGACGTTCTCAAACTTATCGGGAAATTAGAGGAGAATGATGACGTTACCTCTATTTTCCATAATATGGGGTAGAGAAAATAAAAAGAAGGATTTTTTTCTTCGGTTTTCTACTTGTAATTCCGCACTTTTCCTCTCTATTTTCCATTATATCAAAACAAAATATCCCGCTGCGTTGCAGCGGGATATTTTGTTTTTAGTTCCTTGATTATCAGGTTTTTTTATTTTTTTTCTTGGAACTCTTCGATGGTTTCGGGTGTTTTTAATGTGTATTCTCAATCATAAAAAACCCGTGCCATGAAGTTCAGAATCTTTAAGCGAAAAGAAAAGTTGGAGGCGCTAGAAACGGAAATGCGAAACGCGGCGCGTGAGCAATTCGAGTACGAGCGTAAAAAGGGAAAAACGGGAACTGCCGATGTATTGGCACAAGAGAAAGCCTTGATCGGAATCCTGTAAAATCCTTAAACTCCAAATGAATGTCAAGGGCACCCCTCGCGGGTGCCCTTTTTTGTCTCCCACCTTTCTCCATATCTAGTAGTACCACCCCTTCCACCAAGCTTTCAAACGTTGCAAAATCTTCTGCTCCGCCGGATTATCCGAGGGATGATAAATCTTGGTTTTTGAAATTTTATCCGGTAAGAATTCCCCTTGGACAAAATTACCGGGAAAATCATGGGCGTATTGGTAATTTTTCCCGTAATCCAATTGCTTCATCAACTTTGTTGGTGCATTTCTCAAATGAAGCGGAACAGGTAAATTTCCGGTTTTCTTAACCAAGGACTGGGCATCCTTGATTGCCACGTAAGAAGCATTACTCTTGGGGGAAGTAGCTAGGTAAATCGTGGCTTGGGAAAGGATAATCCTTGCCTCGGGCATTCCGATAATCGCAACGGAATCAAAGCAGGTTTTTGCTAAAAGTAAGGCATTCGGATTTGCCATACCAATATCCTCCGATGCGGCGATAATTAACCGCCTAGCAATGAATTTGGGATCTTCCCCACCCTCTAGCATTCTTGCCAAATAATAAACCGAAGCATTCGGATCAGAACCCCGGATGGATTTGATAAAGGCGGAAACCATGTCGTAGTGCTGCTCTCCCGATTTATCGTACCTGAAAGTATTTTGCTGAAGGGACTCAACAACAACTTTGTCCTCGATAACGACTTTTCCTTCCTTGGATTGGGCATTGACCACAATTTCTAAAACATTCAATAATTTCCTCGCATCACCCCCTGAAAACCGAATCAATGCATCCGTTTGCTTTAATTCGATGTCCTTGGATTGGAGGAGTTCATCATTTTGCAAGGCATGGTCAATTAATCCAAGCAAATCCGACTCCTCCAATGACGCTAAAACATAAACTTGGCATCTTGAAAGCAAAGCGGAAATTACTTCAAAGGAAGGATTTTCCGTTGTAGCACCAATGAGGGTTACGGTTCCTTTTTCAACGGCTCCCAAAAGGGAATCTTGTTGGGATTTGGAAAACCGATGGATTTCATCAATGAAAAGGATGGGCATCTTGGCATTAAAGAAGCGGTTACTTTCAGCACGCTTAATGGTTTCCCGTACTTCCTTTACCCCGGAATCCACCGCACTTAGGGTATAAAAGGGTCGGTCCGTCCCGTTGGCAAAAATTCTTGCCAAAGTAGTTTTACCTACTCCCGGCGGACCCCAAAAAATCATGGAAGGAATATTTCCGGATTCTAATGCTTTACGCAATACGGCTCCTTCCCCTACAAGGTGTTTTTGCCCGATATATTCATCCAAGGACGTGGGTCGGAGTCGCTCGGCTAATGGCTTCATCGATGATTGGTTTAGAAACTAGCGTAAAATTTGTAGTCAAGACAATATGACGCGTCTAAGATGCTGTTTGAATTTATGTTTTTTAAAATGTTATAGACTATTTTTTTGCTAGACGAGGCTCATTTTTTGTGCATTCCCGATAGCTATCGGGATAGCTACGGACTAAAAAATAGCCGAAGTATAGCGGAAAAAGAGTCCTAACATATAAAAAAGTCTAAATTCAAACAGCATCTAAAGTAGTCTTTTATTACAAAGGTTTTTCTGAAGATTACGGCATATTACCCCAAGAAACGACCCATCATTCAAAACGGTCGAAAATGAAACAACACCTTTTTTTAGGGGTAATTGCACTTGTTTTCCTAGCAGGCACCTGCGCCAACAAAAAACAAGTCAATAACATCTCCCCTTCCCCGGAAGTTCAAGCTTTTATTACCTCTTTTAAGTCCGGCTTTGATGCCTTACGAATCCCTACGCATCAAATTGCTTATACGGCTAATTTCCAAGCTTTGGAAGGGGTTGAAAACAGGGAGGAACAAAGGGATTTCTTTACCAATGCATTGAATCGCCTTCAGGATTTACAAAGCAGGAAAATTACGGATGAGGAAAATAAATCTTTATCAATAATTCAATTTATCGCTTCCCATCATCTTCACCGCATTGACTTGGAAATGAGTTTCCTAAGACTGGATGAAGAGGAAAGACAAATTGATGATCGAGGCTTGTACCATCAAGCACTCGGAAAGGGCTTTTATGAGTATTACCTGAACCAATGGGTAGGAGATGATGTGGATCCTGATGAAATTTTCGCCTTCGGGAAAGCCCAATTGGAAAAGGTTCAAAAAAGAATTGAGGATATACGCATTGGAATGGAACTGGATAGTAGCTCCTTTTATAAAAGGATGAATGCAAGGGACCAATACCTCGGTAGCCCTAAGGACGTGTATGATAATTATAAAAGGATTGATTCCCTTACCATACCCGAGTATTCCAATATATTCCCGGAGCCTTCATCCATGGCTCCTTTGGACATAACGGTAGGGACAAACCGCGCCATGGCACAGGTTCCCGCATTTTACAACAACGGAACCTTCTATTTCAATTACTTCGATGAACCATATAATAAGCGAATTTCGGATCTTCTATATATCCATGAGGGTATTCCCGGTCATCATTATCAATCCAGCTATGAGCAAGGTATTGTAAGGAAAGAGGCGGAAACCCTTTACCGGAATTATGGCTTCCTGGAGGGTTGGGCGGCTTATGTGGAGGAACTAGGCACTGATATAGGGCTTTATGACACTCCTTTCGACCTTATGGGTAAGCATGAATGGGATATTGTCCGTTCCGCTAGGGTTTGCATGGACGTCGGGATAAACTATTATGGTTGGACTGATGAAGAAGCAATGGAATTTTGGAAGAAGAACATCATTAACCAAGATGACATTGCGCAAAGGGAAATTGATAGGATGCGCAGGTGGCCCGCCCAGGTGGTTTCTTATAAATGGGGGGCATACCAAATTGAGAAATTAAAATCGGAAGCCAAAAACCTGAAAGGAAAGAAATTCAACCAAAAAGAATTCCATAAGATTGTTCTGGATTTTGGCCCTATGCCCTTCCCTGTAATGAGGGAGTTTATAAATTTTGGCTAGGAATTGTTTTTCTCCTTTGGGAGTCCTATTTTTGCAGCATCATTTTTAGCTGATAATTAGTCCATAGTCGGATACACGATTGGGTTCTTGAACCCGCCTTTTCAAAAAAGGATAGTGTTTCGACTATGGACTACTATTTAAAGTCAATTGAATTCGTCCTTGGTCCATTGCCGAAAAGGATGAGTCAAACAAAAAAGAAACCATGGCAGAGTTGAATGAAGCATACGGCGAGCATTTAGCGAAAATTGCTGACGCGATACAGGAATCCGAGGAGTTTGCCGCGTTCTTGGATACCGAGGAAATTGATGAATACAAAGCGCTTCAAGAAGCCTTCGAGCCTCATATTGAAGAACTATACAATGCCGTTGCGGCAACGGATCCCTTACAATTAATGGCTTTGGAAAAAGCCATGTTGCACGAGGATTTGGTAGGGCTTTACCTTCCCAAGGTGTTAGGTTTTGCCGTATTGCGTGGTCAGGTAACGGATAATTACAAATACCTTCGTTCCCAAGAGCACTTCCGTTCTATCCTGGACTTTATTTGCAACTCCCCTAACTTCGATGTGTTGAAGACCCGTATCGGGCAATCCGTCCAAATAGGTTTCGCGCTTTCCAGCGATATTTACGTGACCGGCTTCATTGAAAGTATTGCCAATAAGCGTGTTCGTTGGTACCTCCTTAACCAAAAGCTTTCCGAGCTAAGGGATGTTAACCAAAGACGTGCTTCATTCGTACGTTATAAGCGCCAGTTTAATTCCTATAATTTCCTAAGCACGGAATTCCCTGAAAAAGCAACCGATATCAAGTTGTTATTCGGGATGCTAAGGGATTTCATCATACACCGCGCCAAGAATGATTTTGATGACGGCACCATCTACTACCCTATTACGGAAATGTTGATGCGTGAGGATCTTCAGGGGACGCCCGAGCACACTTACCTCATGGGCTTGTTCCTGAATTTCTTCCCGATGAACGAGGATTACCTGAAAATCTTCCGCCCAATCCTAAATGGTCTAAGGGAAAACAACAAGGATTTCAGCGAGCAATATTTTGATTTCTTGATGGATATGCACGAGCGTAAAACGCCTGCCTTGAACATCGATGCGGACAGACGTTTCATTGAGGTTCTTGATTTAAATATCGAGGATGATATCAAGGAGTTATATACTACTCTTCGTTCCGTGCATGACCGTGGGTACATCCATGAGGAAGTTCAAGCGGATGTTAAGCGCTACCACGAGAGCCATGAAGGGCTTTCTACCGAAAACGAGGCGATTCGTCGTTCCATTCTAGCCTATATCCGTCAATTGATGGAGAATTTGGAACCGGAGGACTACCCTACATGGTTCGAGATGCATCCGGTTTTTGCCTCTTACATGAAAATTTTCGGTAACGAGGAATTCAACCAGTCCATCAAGGGAATATACCTGAGATTCCTTAGAAAATGCATGAAGCGTTACACGGACAAGCGTGGAGGTGATTACCAAGGGGTGAAGAAATTTACTACCGCTACCTTCAAGGAATGTAAATTCATGAAGGACAAGGATATCAAGGACTTGTTTAAGACCAAGCGTAAGAAAAAACCTACTCCTGCGAAATAATTTCAGGAATAGAATACGAAAAAAGGGATTGAAGCTATGTTTCAATCCCTTTTC
>JAHDDF010000754.1 GCA_020629475.1 Saprospiraceae bacterium | reverse complement strand
GGTAATGTGGCCAAAAATAGTTGGTGGTTTTCTCAATAAATTAGTTTAGATTCCGACCATCGGTTTGAAGAGGAAGTAGGCTCTGCTGAGGAGCAACCTACCAGCAATAAAACCGGTGCATAAACTGTAAAGTTGGATAGGCTCCACTAGGAGTCTATTCCTTTTTACAGGTATGCCGTATGGCTATAAAAACCTATCACCTCGATTGGTTTTTGAAGTGGAGATACCATTGGATAAAAGCCCTTCTGTTTTTATGGCTTAGACCCCTATGGATACTTAGCGTATCCTTTAGATGACCGAAGAACGATTCCAACCCGTTAGTGCTTTTGGGGATATTTTCATCGTCAAGGAAACGGAACATATCGGGTAGTGCCTTTTTTATCATGACCGCCGTCCTCCTAAGGTTCCGGTGCTTGTACCACCATCTCCCCGACTCCTCGTTCACGGTACGTTCATTTATATAATCCTTGTTTGCCGAGTACCAGGATTCGAACATTGCCGTCCATTGTATCCGGTCGTTGTGGGTTTTTACCATGAATAATTGGTTCACGATACATTTTAAATCCCTTGATGCTTGATTTACAGGCTTTTTCCTTAACCAAATATTCGACTCCCTATGGATATGGACAAGGCAACGCTGTAGGATAACCGTTTCCCCAAGTGCCCGTACCGCCTTCAATATCGAAGGGTGCCCGTCGCAAGTAATCGATTTAATGTCGATGCCCAACTTACCGATATTCACAAGATCCTCCTTGATTTGAAGATACCTTTCCTTATCGGAGAAACGATACATTTGCGTATAACGGACGGAGCTGTCATAGTACAACACCAAGCATAAATCCCCGGAAAAATAAGTACCGTCAATCAATAAGTAAGCAGGGTTACCCCTCTTGATTTGGAATCCGGGAGCATCCGCGAGATACCGTGCGAACCGTCTTTGAAGGGTCCTTTTACTCTTTCCGCTTACCGTCGAAAGATACCTTAGGGTCAATCTTTCCATTATCCATTCGCGGAACCACCTTAGTTCATTCGAATGACTTACACCCTGATTGCTTGAGGTAAAAAGAATACCGCAGCCTTTGCATTTGAATCGCTGTTTACCGCCTTGTTTGCCCCATTTTATCGTGTCGGTGAACCCGCAAGCCCAACACCTTTTTTTTACGCTTTGCCATCAACAAAGGAAGTTTATTGAAACGACTTTCAATAAACTTCCTATAAAAAACTGATAAACAATATACTTACAAAGGTTTT
>JAHDDF010000209.1 GCA_020629475.1 Saprospiraceae bacterium | reverse complement strand
CTTTCCCTAGGACTTATCCTTAGTGTATCCATGATGGCTCAGGATCATGTGCATACACCTTTTTGTGCATATGACCATGCTGTTGAAGCTTTAGAACAGCAATATCCCGGATTCAGGGATGCCGCAAACCGTTCCTTTCAACAGGCTAAAGAGAATTACTCCGGTTCAAGAGATGTTTACACTATCCCAACGGTAGTACACGTTGTTTGGAACCAAGCGGATGAGAATATTCCTGATGAGCAAATCAATGACGTAATCGCTCGTTTGAATACGGATTTCAGAAGATTGAATACCAATGCTGCGGATATTCGTCCTGAATTCGAGAACGTTGTAGCGGATACTGAAATCGAATTCGTTTTGGTAGGTGTAGAGCGCGTTCAAACTACTGCTACTTTTTCAGCAGGATTAACGGGTCTTCCTGATGAAATCAAGCAAACTTCCGCAGGAGGTAGCGATGCTTGGGATACGAACGCTTATATGAATATTTGGGTTGGAAACTTAGGAACCGGAGGTGTTTTAGGTTATGCTTATCCTCCTGCTTGCGCGCCGAATTGGCCAGCGGAATCAACTGCTCCTTCTCCTGATTTGGATGGTATCGTAATTCACTACGAAATCTTTAAAGTAGGGGAGAATGTAGATATCCTAATTGAGCAATTAGGTCAAAGCATTACCTTAAATTATAATGCTGAAGGAAGAACGATTATTCATGAAATCGGTCACTACTTAGGATTACGTCATATTTGGGGTGATGGGACTTTACTGGACCAACTTCTTGGAACACCTGTATGTAATGAAGATGATGGTATTTCCGATACGCCTAATCAAGGACTTCAGTCCAATTTTATGTGTGATGATACCCAAAACACTTGTGATGATGGTGCGGGAGACCTTCCTGATATGTATGAGAATTACATGGATTACTCTGATGAGTTGTGCATGTCATCCTTCACCCTAGAGCAAAAAGCAGTTATGCGTGGGTCCTTGGAGAATTGCCGTTCCGGTCTTCTTGCCGGTGCATCCTCCATCCAGGAAAGCCAAGCACTAGGTGCCCAAATCAAGGTTTCCCCGAATCCTACTTCAGGTACCGTTCGTGTTGACTTGGATTTCCAAGATAATGAAGAGTACACCGTTACCGTTCGTGATATGTTGGGACGTGAGGTATTTTCCGCTTCCTCTAACTTGGGCATCAATAACATGGATCTTGACCTTTCCGGTGAATCCAATGGTGTTTACATGGTTGAGGTATTGAAAGGAAATGTACGTACCGCTAAGAAATTGGTACTCGCTAAATAATCCTCCCTTGTCAGGTCTTCCGACCTGACAACCGGATAAACAGTGTCAAAAAAAGTCGGCGTGAAGAATGCTTCACGCCGACTTTTTTATCGTCCAAAAGCAGCACAAATAATCCCCGCCGCTACACCCGCATTTAAGGATTCCGCTCCTCCATGCGGTGACTTGGGGATATGTATAAATCGATCGATTCCTTTTTTTACGGTTTCGGAAATTCCCTTTCCTTCGTTTCCGATAACAACAATCCCTTTTCTTTCCTCCAATGGAATATTGAAGATGTTATCACCGTTCATGTCCGCACCGAAAATGGTGGTATCAGGAAATTTCTCCCTCAAAGCTTCAAAAGAAATTTCAGAATACGATAAACGCAGAAAGGCACCCATTCCTGCTTGGATTACTTTGGCATTAAATGCGTCTACCGTCCCGTTCCCTAGGAAAACATGGCGTATGCCAAACCAATCCGCCGTTCGGAGAATGGTTCCTAGGTTTCCGGGATCCTGAATGCCGTCCAAAAATAAGGAAACGCCCTTTTGGATGGTAAAATCGTCTACTTTAGGTTTAGGAATCTCTAATATCGCCAACACCTCGTGCGTATTGACCAAGGAACTGATTTCTTTCAAGGCTTTTTCTTCCGCAACAATGCACTCCACATTTTCTTGAACATCCGGTGCAATTTCCCACCACGTTTCCGTTCCTACAATCGTTTTGAGCAGGGGGCTTTGGGATGCGATAATCTCATCTACGATTTTGACGCCTTCAGCAACGAAATTATCATACCTTTGCCGGTACTTTTTTCGTTGTAATGAACGAATGAATTTTGCTTTTGCCTTGGATAAGGGTATCAATGGTCCAATTTAATTTGAAGGTTCGATCTAAAATAAATATCCTCCTTTCCTTAATTGTGATGGTGCTTGCCTCCTCGGCATGCAACACCACCAAGTATTTGGAGGGCGAACAACGCTTGGTTAATAAAAATTCCGTTAAGATTATATCGGATACCAAGATAGACAACCAAAGCGATATCCAATATGAACTATCCAATTACATCAAACAAAAACCCAATTCCAAATTCTTAGGCGTCTTTCGTACCCGCCTTTGGTTTTATTATCGTCATCGTGAACCATCCGATACGTCGAAATGGTCTAATTGGGTAAGAAGAATCGTTGCTGAACCTCCCGTGATCCATAAGGACAAATTCTCCGAATCCACCTCGGAGGCGATGACCAGCTACCTACAGCATAAAGGTTATTTTAATGCCGGTGTCCAGTATCGTACCATAGAGGAAAAGGGGAAACTCATAGATACCGAATATTTGGTATATCCGAATGAACGTTACCGGTTTGATTCGATCACCTATGTTTCCGAAGATCCCGTCATCCAGAGGATTTTAAACGATACGAGGGATAAAAGCTTCCTGAAACAGGGTGCCGGGGTTGATGTTAAAAACTACGATAACGAGGTACGGCGCCTCGTTCGGCAATTCCGGAATCTGGGGTACTTGGATTTTACCAAAACATTTATTTCCCCGCTAGCCGTGGATACCGCCGCCTTAAAGGTAAATGCTACATTAAGGATCCTTCCGACAACGGATTCTCTCGGGCATCGCGTTTTTACCGTCGGAAAGGTTTTTATCTATCCTAATTATGATCCGGATTGGCGGGACAAATACTTGGAAACGGAAGAGGAGAACGGATTGGTGTACATGAGTGTGGGAAATCCGGAAGTAAAGTTCAACGCCCTAAAACGTACCATAGCTTTTACCCCGGGGGAACTTTATAAGCTGGACGACGAGGAAGAAACGAAAAAACGCCTTGCTTCCTTGGGGAGTTATAAATTCGTTTCCATAAAGCCGGAAAAACGAAACGACGGAAGTCAAATTGTTGATTTTAGGGTGTATCTCCCCTCGAAAAAAAGAATGGAGCTTGGTGCCGATGTGGAGTTGAATACGGCAAATAATTCCACATTGAACAACTACTCCATTGGGACCGGGGTTTCCTTTAATTATAAAAACCGAAACTTATTCGGTGGTGCGGAGGTATTGACCACCAACTTGGAAACGGGTGTGGAATTCGCTATCCGGAATCCTAACCGGACGTTCAATTCATTGAATGTATCCCTAGGAGGAGAACTTGCCATGCCAAAATTCATGGATTATCTCGGGGTTTTCCATTTGGCGAATAAAATTAGAATTCTACCTGACCGAAGACTTAATAACCTGAAGGAAACGGCTACGACACGCTTAAAGCTTGGTTTCGACTACGTCAACTTCGTTGATTTTTACGATTACTACTCCATGGAGGGCTCCTTTGGTTATTCCATGACCCCGAACGATAAATGGAGAGTTAGGTTCACCCAGTCGGGTATAACTTATTTTAATCCTGATCCCAAACTATCCTTCCAACGGATATTGGATGAAAACCCGTTTTTGGAACAGAGCTTCGGACCCCAGTTATTTACGGGGATATTATTCCGTGACGTTACCGCTTCTTATACGGGCACTCCCAAAAAAGACGGTGCTGCTTGGTCATTGAGAATGTCAGGTGAGATTTCAGGCATGGAGGAACTGATCTTAAACAGGGCCATTGCGCCTAATAATGAATGGCAGCTTTTCAATACCTTGGAATATGCCCACTTCATGCGGGGTGAATTCGAGGCACGTTATAGTTTAGCCTTGTCCCCAAAGAATAGCATCGCGCTAAGAGGCATTTCGGGAATAGCGTTCCCTTACGGGAAATTCTCGGACGCGGTACCTTATGTAGAGCAATTCACGGTAGGTGGGCCCAATAGTATCCGTGCTTGGAGCATCCGCGAGATCGGACCGGGAGGATTTGTTGACCCTCTGGCATTGGATGAAAATAATACATTACCCTTTTATCAAGCGGGAGATATCAAAATGGAGGCTTCCCTTGAGTATCGCTTTGATATGTTTTGGTATTTCGAAGGGGCTTTCTTCTTGGATGTAGGAAACGTATGGTTGCTCCGGAATGACCCGGATCGCCCGAACGCGAAAATCAGTAAGGATTTTTGGAAACAATTCGCCGTAGGGACGGGCTTCGGGATGCGCTTGGATTTCTCTTACTTTATCATGCGCTTCGACTTAGGTTACCCCATCAGGAATAATTACTATGACGAATTCCAAGAAACCTATTGGAAATACAAACGCTTGGATATGCTCCGTTTGGATGACCTCAACTTTAATTTAGCCATCGGGTATCCATTTTAAACCATTAAGGCACTCGCACCATCTTAATGGTCCTTAATGCCTTAATGGTTTTTCTAATACATCTAGCCGAATTTCTTAATCAGCTTCTTTTTCAACTTATCGAACTCCTCTTGGGAAATAATCCCCTTATCCTTCAAGGAAGCTAATTTTTCCAATTCATCAGCAATGCTGTCGGAATTATCGGAAACAGGCTCACCGCCATCTTCCTTTTTGTTTTCCACAACCGTAAATCCGCCTTCGGACTTTCCTTCGGCGCGCATCTTATCGTGATCCTCTTTGATCTTCTTTACGATTTCCTTGTTCTTCTCGAACTTCTCGGCAAACTGACGCTTCATGCGGTCGATATCGATATCCAACATGGTACCGCCGTTCTCGAAATGCATCTTGAACAATTCACCCAAGGTATAAGTACTTGCTCCTGCAAGAACACCCATTGCTGCCGCACCGATATAGGTGCCCGCAAAAGGAATCAGCTTCACTAGACTCTTGGCGCCTGCCCGGGCAAAGAAAGAACCCATAATAGAGGTTACTACCGCCTTGTACTTCGTATCCTCGAATTCAACGCCGTAGATTTTACCCATTTGACGTACCATATCCAATTGGACGGCGGCAACGCCCACACTATCCAAGAAGGGTAGGGGAATGAATGCGCCAGCACCCATAGACCAGAGTACGTGATTACGGATAACGGAATCGGCATGCTTGCCTTGGCTATTTTTCAAATCGCTCATAGGAGAAATGATTTGCTTCGCTTTTTGATAGGTTTGAATGATCTTTTTCATAATTCAAGGGTTTTACCTTTTTGAATTACGATTAAAGCTAACCGGAAGTTGTGAACCTTGCCCCGTTTTAGGATGAATCCAAGGGGATTTACGATGAAAACGCTTATCCGTGGTCGAATAAAAGCCGCTCCCCTTTCTTGTCCTCGAAGAAAATACCGTTGTCATACGCCAAATGACCACTAACGATTGTCTTCTCTACATAACCCTGGAACTCATGCCCTTCAAATGGAGACCAGCCGCATTTATAGTGAACATTGTCTTTGGAAACGGTCCATTTCCTGTTCGGGTCTACCAACACCAAATCAGCATGGTATCCTTCACGGATATAACCTCTTTGATCCACGTGGAAACACTCCGCCGGTGCATGGCACATCTTCTCCACGATCTTCTCCATGGAAATCTTGCCCTCCTGCATGAAGCCCATCATTACGTTCAAGGAATGCTGTACCAAAGGAACACCGGAAGGCGCCTTGAAGTAAGTCCCTGACTTTTCTTGCCAAGTATGAGGCGCGTGATCCGTTGCGATAATATCCAAACGATTATCAAGCAAAGCAGGTAATAATGCTTCCTGGTGTGAAGCATCCTTTACCGCCGGATTACACTTGATTTGAGTACCCAAATCCGCGTAGCGGGAAGCATTGAAATACAAGTGATGAACGCAAACCTCGGAGGTAATCCTTTTCTCGGAAAGCGGAATATCGTTCCTGAATAAATCCAACTCGTCCTTGGTGGAGATATGTAAGATGTGTAATCGTGTATTATGCTTCTTCGCCAATTCAACCGCCATGGATGAGGAAATCAAACAGCCCTCCACATTTCGGATAATGGGGTGCATGGCAATGGGTACGTTCTCGCCGTACTTCTCCTTAGCGGCTGCGGCATTAGCACGGATGGTTGCTTCGTCTTCGCAGTGTGTAGCGATAAGCATCGGAACTTTGGAGAACAATCCTTCCAAGGTTGCCGTCTCGTCCACCAACATGTTACCCGTACTGGAACCCATGAAAATCTTAACACCGCAAACGGTTCTTGCATCCGTTTTCAATACCTCCTCGATATTATCGTTGGAGGCACCCATGAAAAAGGAGTAGTTCGCAAGTGATTTCTTGGCGGCTATATCGTACTTATCCTGAAGAAGCTCTTGGGTAAGCGTATTGGGAACGGTGTTCGGCATTTCCATGAAGGAGGTGGTTCCGCCGGCTACCGCAGCACGTGGCTCCGTGTACAAATCCGATTTATGGGTCAAGCCCGGCTCCCTGAAGTGTACCTGATCATCAATAATACCGGGCATGAGGTATTTGCCGGTCCCGTCAATTTCCATATCTACGACGGCATCAATCGTCCCGCCTATTTTTTCGATTCTTCCTCCTTTTACCAAAAGATCTCCCTCGGTAATCTTTCCCTCGTTTACGATTTGGGCATTCTTGATGATGATACGTTTCATATGGCAATTTTGATTTGCTCGCAAAAATAGGATTTTCGGTATGGGAATCCATATTTAGGCGTTCCTGAATTTCTTAGAAAAAGAATACTTAAATTTGAATAACAATAAATCAAAAAATAACTTCTGATGATTCGTAATGCGATCCTTCGGGTAAAAATTTTACCGACTCTCCTTTTCTTGTTTTTTAACTCTCCTTTTATTGTTCAAGCCTTTGGCAATAATGCTTTTAATCATGATTGCAATGAAGTTGTAATTGGGGAATATTTTTCTGTAATGCAGGATACGTTGCCTCCTAAACCGGAAAGTAAAGTTGTTGAGGACGAGGTATTTAAAGTGGTGGAATATATGCCTCACTTCCCGGGCTGCGAACACGCGGAGGATAAGATGGAAAGAAAACGCTGTTCCGATCGTGAAATCATTAAGTTTATTAACGAGCATGTTTCTTATCCAAAACAAGCATGGTTAAACGGGACGGAAGGCATGGCAGTTGTTCGTTTTAATGTTGAACAGGATGGCAAAATTACCAATCCTAAAATTTTAAAAGATCCGGGCGATGGTTGTGGGGAAGAAGCACTGAGGGTAGTAAGTAAAATGCCGAACTGGATTCCGGGAAGGCAAAGAGGGAAACCCATTCGAGTACAATTTACCTTACCTATCCGATTTAGTTTAGGGGAGCGACCTCCGGTTAACGTAAATGAATCTCCATCAAAAACAGAGGGTGACGAAATTCAAGAAATCGATTTGTCGGAGGTAGAGGAAATAGATGAGGTTTTTATGATAGTTGAACGTATGCCTCATTTCCCGGGCTGTGAGGATATAGACGATAAACAGCAAAGAAAAGAATGTTCGGACGATTTGATCGGAAAATTCTTGAAAGAGAACATGCGCTCCGGAGTAGTGGAAGGGAATAAGACGGTAGTGGTCACCTTCGTTGTTGAAAGGAATGGGGATATTTCTGATGTCAAGGTTAGAAAAGA
>JAHDDF010000208.1:3721-7714 GCA_020629475.1 Saprospiraceae bacterium | reverse complement strand
AGGGATGAATACAAGGTCGTTCCGGAGGAAATGTACCGCCTTGGTCGAAAAAAAGTATTGAAATCCCTTTTGGAACGGGACCGAATCTATTTTTCGGATTACTTTTATCAAATCAGGGAAAAACAAGCACGGGAAAATCTCAAAGCGGAAATTGGGTTATTGTAAAAAGGAACTACTTTGGTTCCTACCCTCCCACAAAAAAATACGATGGATAAAAATTGGAAGGATTGGCTAGGAGACGGGTCCAAATACCTATTGGTGGTTTTGGTGATCCTTTTCATCAGTATGCTATTCCCTAAAAATCCGGGCTTTAAATACGAGTTTCGTTTAAACCAACCTTGGGGATATGACGAATTGATTTCGGAATATGATTTCCCATTGCTAAAAACCAAGTCGGAACTAGAAGAGGAAAAGGCAAAATTAATTGAGGAATTCCCGCCTTACTTTACCATTTCGCAAGTAGCTACTGAAGGTATTTTAACCAAGTACGACGAGACTTTTTCCGCTCAAATCGGTGATGAGCGCTTGGCTTCTAAATTTGAGGACGTACCCTCCCGCCCCGGTATTTACCACAAGGAAGGAAGAAGGATTTTATCCAATGTCCTAAAGAACGGAGTGGCGGTACTGAACGAGGAACAAGAGCAATTACCATCAAGCGCCTTGGTTTATATCGTAGACGGTGACACCAAGACAAAAACCACCAAACAGTCTCTTCTAACCCCGGAAAAAGCCAAGGAGATGGCTTCGGATAGTTTGTTCGAGTCATCCTTAAAAGAGGCGTATTTCCTTATAAAAGTAATTAACGAAGCAGTAGGACCTAATTTAGAATACGATGAAGCCGCCACCAAAAAATTCTTGGATCTCCGCTTGGCGGATGTTTCGGAAGGACAAGGTTTCATAAAACAAGGAACCCTTCTTATCAGGAAGGGAGAGCCCGTTACCCCAACGAAATATCGGGAAATTTCCTCTTACAAAAGCGAGTACGAATTACGTTCCGGCAATTCAGGGAAAGGCTGGGTGGTCTTTATCGGTTACTTGTTCCTGACCACCATGATTATCGGCATGTTATTGCTGTACCTGCAATTTCATGCCCCCGAAGTCTATAGCTCCTTTATGCGAATGCTCGCCATTTTCATTTGGCCCGTTATTTTCAGCTTTTTGGTATATATCATTGAAGGAACAGGAAACTTAAGTTCCTACTTGATTCCGTTTTGCATCGCACCTATCGTAATCAATCATTTCTTTAATGCTAGGTTAGCACTTTTCGTTCATATCGTTATCATCCTAATAGCCAGCTTTTTATCTTCCTTGGGTTACGAGTTTACTTTCTTGCAAATTCTAGCGGGAATCGTGGCTATTTTCACCAACTTGAAATCAGGAACCTTAGTCGGCTTTTTTAGGACGATGATCTTCATATTCATCACTTACTCCATTGGATTTATCAGTTTGAGTCTTGTAGGGGAAGGCAGTTTCACCGCCATTGAATGGGGCACCCTTGGTTGGGCATTCTTAAACGCGATTTTGACCATGCTCGCCTTCCCTATGGTGCCGCTGCTTGAAAAGCTATTCGGGTTCACCACCAAGGTTACTTTGGATGAATTATCGGATATGAACCTTCCCTTGCTCCGGGATTTATCGATAAAAGCACCGGGCACCTTACAACACTCCATGCAGGTAGGAAACCTAGCGGAAGCCGCGGCAAATGCCATTGGGGCAAACGCGCAATTAATTAAGGTTGCCGCCTTGTACCATGATATCGGTAAAACGGCAAAACCGGAATATTATATCGAAAACCAAAAAGGTAGTAACCCGCATGATGAACTTCCTCATTTAGAAAGCGCCAAAATCATAATAGAGCACGTAACGGAAGGAATGAAAATGGCAAAAAAGGCAAAACTGCCAATGCTTTTGACCGACTTCATTATTACCCATCACGGTACTACTAGGGTTGAATACTTCTACCGCCAACACATGAATGAAAATCCGGATTCCGATGTTGATGAATCCGTTTTCAGGTATCCGGGTCCCAACCCGACTACCAAGGAGCAAACCATCCTCATGGTAGCGGATTCCTTGGAGGCAGCTTCAAAATCCTTGAAAAACCCAAGCCAAGAGGACATTGAAAACTTGGTGGAAAACATCATCAAAGGGAAAATGACACAAGGGCAATTTGACCAATCGGAATTATCCTTTGAGGAACTTGAAACTTGTAAAAAAGTATTCAAAACCACCCTTGGAAGCATACACCACGTAAGAATCCAATATCCTGAATTGAAAAATAAGAAATCATGATCATCAGCACCACCGAAACCGTTCCCGGTAAGGAAATAAAAGAAATTCTAGGTATAGCACGTGGAAGCACCGTAAGGGCAAGGAATGTCGGAAGGGACATTACCGCATCCTTCAAATCCTTAGTAGGCGGAGAAATCAACGAATACACCCAACTTTTAGCCGACTCCAGAGAGCAAGCCTATCAAAGGATGATCCAAGATGCGGAAAAACTAGGTGCTGATGCCATTCTAAACGTACGTTTCAATACAGCCACCGTTATGCAAGGCTCATCGGAAATCCTTGCATACGGAACAGCCGTAAAATTGGGGTAATTATGGAAACGGATATGAAAATCCCGCTTCTCATTATCGGTGCTAGTCTGGTTGCCGTATTGATTTGTGCCTTTATTGTTTGGCGGATATTCTTGATTATCCGAGCCGGAAACGAACAAATGGATCAATTCGGGAAAGAGGATTTTGAACGAAGAGAGAATTAGTGGACTATAGTCCACCGGATTACTCCTCTAAGCTCTTTTCATATTCCTTCAGGAATTCTTCCATCTGCCTCCTCGCTTCCTTGGGAGAAATAGCTTGTCCTTCTTCTTTCTTTTCCGCAGCCATCATGAGTTTGTTGGTTCTTGAAATCCGGACACCTATTGCCTCCGCCAATTTTAAAACTGCCAAAATCACCTCCTGCTTGGTCTTTAGTTCCTTGTCCCAAGCATCGACGTCAATAAAAGTATGGAGCATAATATCAACACTGGACTCCCCGAATTCCGTTAAACTTACCTGTGTTTTTTCATCCAGGGTATAGGGATGTTTGGCAAGGATTTCTTGGATTCCTGCCACAAAAATTTCTAGGATACCGGGAGCAGTATCATAATCCACTTTAACGGCTGTCCTATATCTGCGGTACACCCGTTTTCCGAGGTTGTTAATTTCCGCATCCGCGATTTTCCCGTTTTGTACCGAAATAATAGAAGTGTCCTTCCAGCCTAGTAGACCTAAATCCTACTTGCTTCACAACCCCTTGGACGCTTCCCGCAATAATATAATCGCCCACATCAAAAGGACGATCCATGAAAATCATTACGGCACCGATTAAGTTTTTCACGGAGTCTTGTGCCGCCAAGGCAATGGCTAAACCACCAACTGAAACCCCGGCGATTAATGCCGCAACGTTGATATCCAAGCAATTCAAGATGGAAATCAAGAAGAAGGCGACGATACCGATTTGCGCAATTCTTCTAAGAATCAAGAAGAGTTGGTCATCCATTTTGGTGTCCGTATCACCTACGTACTTTTCCACGAATTGCAGGGAGAAGGTCAAAACTCTCAAAGTTAAAAGCATCATGAAGATATACATCATGATATCCAATGCCGTATGGAATCCTTTGGAAAACTTAATGGGTAATTGCAAGACCGGCAAAAATGCCTTAAACAAAAATACCAGCACCAAAAGGGATAGGTACCGCGCCATTTGGTGAATAAGGTCCGGATTTTCATACTCCTTCCCGAATCGACTGCGGGTAAAGGCATGAATCAACCAATCCCAAACTTTACGGAATAAGAAGAAAAGAAGGAAGGCGATTACCCCGAAAAATAAAATCCCGATGTATTGCCAAATCATTAATCCCAAGAATCTTCCTGTCCCGAATTTCGGGAGGATATTCAAGAGGATATCACTTCCCATCGGGTACAATTTCTTGTGTATTTCGGGGAT
>JAHDDF010000208.1:0-3621 GCA_020629475.1 Saprospiraceae bacterium | reverse complement strand
AGGAAATAGAGGTGTGTCGTTACCGTTGACCTTGGAGAATTTAAATCCGGGGCGCTCAGATCCTGCGCCTTGGACAAGGCAGGGCTACAGAAAATTATTACGCCAAGCAGAACTGCTTGAAGAAGGAAAAAAATTGACCGTTTCATCTTGATTGGTTTCTCGTTTCCGCAAAGTTCCGTTTTTATTTTGGCTTGAAGAAAATCCAAGGGAAAAGAATCGCGAACAATGTGCATCTTACTTCCGTTGTATGTTTTCGAGCAAAATCAAAAAGTTCACCAATGAAGGATTATCCCGTTAAGAAAACAGATCAAGAGTGGAAGGAGCAATTGAGTCAAGAGGAGTATAGAATCCTTCGTCAAAAAGGTACGGAAAGACCCTTTACCGGGAAATACGACCGTCATGAGGAGGAAGGAACCTATTCCTGTGCAGGTTGCGGTTTTGAATTATTTTCCTCGGAACATAAGTTTCATTCCGGATGTGGATGGCCTTCATTTTGGGGTGAATTGGAATCCGCTACCATAGAGCAAATCCCGGATTATTCCCACGGAATGGTTAGAACGGAATTGGTCTGTTCCAATTGCGGCGGGCACTTAGGTCATATATTCAACGATGGACCGCCTCCCTCGGGTAAGCGTTACTGTATTAATTCAGTCAGTATGAATTTTACGCCTAATTCCTAACGGTTTAAGGCACTAAATTCAATAGCTACTTGAGCTGCTACCTTCGCATTATTCAATACCAATTGAATATTCGCGTCCAAGGAAGAACCACCGCTTAACTCCTTGATTTTCCCAAGTAGAAAGGGCGTAATTTCTTTTCCTTTTATTCCTAATGATTCCGCTTCATTTACGGCTTTTTCAATGAGGGAATCTATATAAGAAACTTCCATCGAAAAGGACTCAGGGATAGGATTGGCAATGATTACTCCTCCTTGTAAATCACAAGCCCATTTTGCTTGTAATAATGCGGCTATTTCCCTTGGTGAATCCAATCTACAATCCACCCCAAACCCGGATTTTCTCGTATAAAATGCCGGAAACTCATCCGTTCCTACACCAACAACGGGAACACCCTTTGTTTCCAAATATTCCAAGGTTAATCCGATATCCAAAATAGACTTCACCCCTGCGGATACCACCGCTACATTGGTCCTTGCCAATTCTTCCAAATCAGCTGAAATATCCATGCTACTTTCAGCACCTCGGTGAACACCACCGATGCCACCGGTAGCAAAAATGGAAATGCCTGCCTTTTCGGCAATAATCATGGTGGAAGCTACGGTAGTGGCGCCCAATAATCTCTTGGATAAAACATAAGGAAAATCACGACGGCTTACTTTAAGTACCTTTCTCCCCTCTTTTCCTAAACGTTCAATCTCGTCAACGGAAAGCCCGGCTTTCATTTTACCATCCATTAGGCAGATCGTAGCAGGTATGGCACCATACTTTCTTACTTCCTTTTCCACTCGTAGAGCCGTCTCCACATTTTGCGGAAAAGGCATACCGTGGGAAATAATGGTCGATTCTAAAGCTACAACCGGTTTTCCTCCTGAAATAGCTTCTTGAAGCTCCTTTGATAATTCTAAATAGCCCATATAAAAAAGCCCCGTCAGGAGACGGGGCTAAATTTTAGAGTTTGTTTAAATTTTGGTCTTTATATCGAGGCGCATCAATTTTTGATTAATCGAGGCGAAAAAATGAGCTTCGCAGACCAAATACTACATTTTAAACAAGCCCTTATTTCTTGAAATTGAGAATCGTTTTCTCGATGATATCGCAGCATTCGTTGAGCTGCTCCTCGGTCATTACCAAGGGTGGTGCAAAACGAATGATGTTTCCGTGGGTCGGTTTTGCCAATAAGCCATTGTCACGCAAAGCCATGCAAATATCCCAAGCGGTGGATGAATCAGGGGTGTCATTAATAACGACCGCGTTCAACAATCCTTTACCTCTAACAAGAGTAACCAAATCCGACTTCTCAACCAGATTCTGCATTCTAGCCCTAAAGACTTTTCCTAGATGTTCGGCATTCTCGGAAAGCTTTTCATCCCTTACTACCTCAAGCGCCGCCATGGCAACTTTACAAGCAAGCGGGTTTCCACCAAAGGTAGAACCGTGCTCACCCGGCTTAATGGAAAGCATAATTTCATCCCTTGCTAAAACTGCGGAAACCGGGAATACACCTCCGGAAAGCGCCTTTCCTAAGACTAGGATATCGGGTTTAAAACCTTCATGCTCGCAGCAAATTAATTTCCCGGTACGGGCAATACCGGTTTGAACCTCGTCTGCAATGAAAAGTACGTTCTTGGAACGGCACATTTCAAATGCGGTTTTCAGGTATCCGTCATCCGGTACGACAACACCCGCCTCCCCTTGGATGGGCTCCACCATAAATCCTGCTACATTAGGATCTTTAAGGGCCTCTTCCAATGCGTTTAAATCATTATACGGAATCTTCTCAAAGCCGGGAACATAAGGCCCAAAACCCGCAAAAGAACTCGGATCATCGGAGGTAGAAATAGCGGCAAGCGTCCTTCCCCAGAAATTACCGTTTACGAAGATGATTTTCGCTTGGTTCTCAGGAATTCCCTTAACCGTATAAGCCCACTTACGGCAAAGCTTTACGGCAGTTTCACCACCTTCAACTCCCGTGTTCATAGGAAGTACCTTATCGTAACCGAAATACTCGGTCATAAACTTTTCATACACACCGAGAACGTCATTGTAGAATGCTCTAGAGGTAAGCGTCAAAACCTCGGCTTGCTCCTTAAGCGCATTCACGATTCTCGGGTGGCAATGCCCTTGGTTTACCGCACTGTAAGCGGAAAGAAAATCATAATATTTCCTTCCTTCAGGATCCCAAAGGAATACGCCTTCCCCCTTGGAAAGGACTACTGGTAGAGGATGGTAATTATGGGCGCCGTATTTATCCTCCATTGCCATTAATTCCTTGGAGGAAAGTACTGAATCCTTAATCATTTCTTTGATTTTTATTCGGTGTCAAACAGGAATTTACCTGCGTCTGATTTGGATGGGACAAAAATACCTGCTTCCTCCCGAAGGAACAACTATAAGCTAATTATTTGGTCAATTTAGGTGACATCATTTGTCCCAAGTAATTCATTTCCGTCTAGAAAACCATCTTTGAGTCTTAATATATGAGTGATTTTCGTGATTTTCGGTTGAATTGATTATAATTGGGTTTCGTTTTTCATTTAAACAATTAAAATACTTCGTTCTATGAAAAAGAGTTTGACACTTTTATTTGTTCTTGCCATGGTTTTCATGGGTTACCGCTCTGAAGCACAACAGTGTTTCCCTTCGGGTCCTGCAACAGTTGTAGGTACAGCTGATGATAGCCAAGGAACTTCCTTCAACTTTACTGGTGTTGCTACCGGTCAAATGATCGAGTTGGTTTCTAGTGGTGCAGCAGTAGAGTTCACCATTGACATGTGTTCCACCAATCCTGATGGTTGGGCTGACGGAACCAATGATTCCTCTCTTCACATTTTGGATGCAAACAGTGCAACTGCGGGTTATATCCAAAACATTGAAGATGGTTGCCAAAACTTTGCTGCCGGTCAAAACGGTTGGGGCCCTGGGTTCTTGGACTACTACCGGT
>JAHDDF010000207.1 GCA_020629475.1 Saprospiraceae bacterium | reverse complement strand
CTTCCTTTTCTTTTTGCATCCTTGAAAAAAGTCTTTGCCAATCCAAAGGTTTAATCGGATTATATTTCACCCCGGATTCCTTGAAAATATCGCATTCTAATGAATCTATTTGCTCTTTTTGAAATTGAAATTTTATAAGGTCGCTTTCCGTAAATAGAATATTATATATGTCCCTATTTTCATTCCTCTGTATTTTATCATCTATTATTTCAAGTGCATTTGAAACAATATTATTAATCTCTTTTATTCTTGATTTACACGAATAAACAACCGAATCAGGATAACCAAATCGAATATGCACGCGTTCCATTTCCGGGCCTAGATAATAATTCGAAAACTCAAAACTATTGTTATGCAATAAAACGGATTCCTTCATGGATTCATGCCATACTTCATTCGGAACGGATTCCTGAAATACTGAAGTAAGGATAAAAAACAACAAGCCTAGATTGGCAATAACGGACAAGGCAAATATCACTTTTCTCATTCCACCCAAATTTTAAAAGTACCCTTGTCAATGATAGAAGAACCAGGATGTACGCCCTTGCGTTGAAGGCGAGTATTTAATATCAATTCCCCTTTTTCTTTTGCTTGAATATTAATCCCGTATCGCCCATATTCAAGGGGAATCTTTACCTCCTGATCATTAATAAAATATTCAAAATCATATTCAGTGGAATAGGTATCATAATACCCGACATACAATTCCGCTTTAAATTCCTCTCCTTTTTTTACATAATCCTTTTCCGAAAGAAGAACCGGAAAGAAACGAACAAACCGTCCCCTACCGCCTATCAAGGAATAAAAATGATCATTCCCTATATTTAAGACGGTCATTAGTTCCGAGTTTTTTATCAAGCAATAATTTCGTTTTTCCCTGGCGGACATCCAAGAAAGGGAATCAGGAAAAATGTATTTCTCTTGAATCATATATTCCTTGAAATTATTTATGCGCGCCTCTACTTCTTTATCCGTAAGTTTTGCCTCTTTCTGAATCAATTTATGCGTAAAAGAATATCTATAAAAAATGGAGTCCAGTAAATTATTATGGAATAAAATATAATCCTCGTATTCTTTTGAAGAAATAGTATTCTTGTCTAAAATATTGGTAAAAGAATCATAGGTTTCCTTTTCCGCCGCGTCAGCAAAAAAGGTAAAAACTTGCATCTGCCCTTTGAGTATCGGTTTACGGCTTAAAATTCCGGAATATATTAAATCGTCAATCTCATTCCCGGTATATAATTGTTCTTGAACTACGGATTGCCAATTTTCCCAAAGGGTTACATTATAAGAATCTACTCCTATCCTATTCCAAGTAAAATAAAATAAACCCAAAACAACATTAAGTATAAGGGAAATATAAAGGAGTCGTTTCACGCCGTTGTTTTATGCCATAACCGGAATTTCGGGAAAAGTTACAAGGTCGATGGTGCAACCATCGACCATCAGATAGACGGTGGTTGCACCACCGTCCTATAATACCCCCATCAAAGTCCCTCTATTCGGATATTCCTCCTTCAAATACGCCACCATTTCACGGCAACGTTTCCGTTCACCCATCGCATCCCAAAGCATGAGGTGGCGTCCCGCGAATTCCGCGCCTTGGGGTCCCAAGTGGCGGGAGATATGATCTTTAAATAAGTCCTCGTACAAATCGAAAGTACGTTTCCGATCAAAAGAACTCAGGGCACTCACGTAGCGGAAAATAACTTCCGCAGAATTCAATTCCTTTGCGTAATCCAATAAGTCGGAATATTTTTTTTCCGCATTCAATACTTCCGCGATAGCGGAGCGGCTTGCCCAAGTTTGTCGGGATTCCTTGAGTTCCTTTAATATACTTTTGACCGTTTTTTCCCAAGCGGACGGTGCCGAATATTCCTTTAATAATTCAAAGAATTTCATTTCCTTATTTCGCAGGAAAATATCCTTTGTCAAGGAACGGATTCGTTTTTTATCCTTGGAGCGGATAGCGTTTTTCAAAAGCGCGGATTCCGTTTTGGCAACCAAAATAAGATGTTCCTCCTTGCTGCTTTGCTTCAATATTTCCAAAAGAAGGGAAGCCGTTTCAAGATTTCCGGAAGCAATTACCTCCTCCGTAATTTTTGATAATAGGAAACGGTTTTCACCGGAGTTACGGATCATGGAGTCCACTACCTCCTTCTCCCCGTTTTCCAAGGCAAGTTTAAATCGCAGTAATAACCAATCCGGTCGGACGTTTACACCCAAACCGCCGTTTTCCAAACGATCCAAGCACAAGGCAAGTAATTCATTAAGTTTTCCCTCTTCCTTGAAGAGCGTAAAAATACCGGGAATAAAATCAGCGACTAAATGACTCCCCCTGTACTTAAACTTCACGATTTCCTCCTTGTACCATTCAGCCATCCCGTCCTTCAATTCAGGGGACGGATTCGGGGAACGTACAATCCGGTTCATTAACTCCAGGGCAGTGGAAATACGCTTCCGTAATTCATCATTCGACGTACGCCATATCAAAGGAACTACCGAAGGAACAAAACGGGAAAGCAGAGCAAAAGCCTCCGCGAATTGATTATCCGCAATCGAATTTTCCGCTTGGTACAACAAATCATCCAAACTACGGCACAAACGTTTATTTGCCGTGGATTTAATCGCATGTGTCCTGCCTGAATTCGCCTTGATTACCGCATCCAAAACCGTGGAATACTTATCTCCGGCATCCTCGGATTCGAACAAGTGAACAAACCTTGTCCGGAGGGCAAGAGAAAACTGCCGATTCCTTCGGGCATACTCCCGCACGAAATTTTTAATCTCCTTGTCTTCCGCTAACTCCAAAATATTTGCGGTATTGATTTTTTTCTTGGAGACCGGACGATTGGTAACCTTCTTCCGAAGTTTATTCCTTGATTTATCGGCATTTAATTTTCTTCGGACCGTAATCAATAATGCCGCTTGGTGAAAACAAAAATCACCTGCCCTGCCCTTTCCGCAATCGCATGCGGTTTTTACCACCTTGGTCCCTGACAATAGCGCCTCCGGCTCAAATCCGTCCGAGGAGGCAAGACCAAAAAGGTTTTTCTCCAATTCCATCAAGGAACCACCGTTCCCGGAATCCACCCATTCCAAGCCCTCGTTAAATACGTCCTCTTCCAGCCTTGATTCAAGTTCCGATAGGGAATACGACATTCAGGTATAGTTTTGAGGGTTCCAATCAATCAACCCAACAAAGATTCTAGGAAATGGTTAATTTATGGAAAAGAAAACGACAAAGTAAAATCCGGGAGGTTAGTTTAGTGTAAATTTTACACATTGAGAAGAATAAGATTTTTTATTCCTAAAATCCTACCCTCCTTGCAGCCTTTCCGGTAATTGCTTTGTTATTATTACAACAAGGGTTTTTCATCTTATTGAAATCCGAATGAAAAGAAGGGCTACCATATGGATCTGCTTGTTTCTCCTTTTGGGGATCAGTCGCTCCTATGCCCAATTCGTGAACTATGAAATCAAGGAAAACCGCCCTTTTGCCGTTTTACCCTTTGAGTTGCACAATGATTTCATCATCGTAAAACTGAATTTGGAAGGGATGTTGCCCCTGAACTTCGTTTTGGATTCCGGTTCGGCACACACCATTCTTCTTCATAAGGAATACGGCGATATGTGCCGCTTACGCTACGGCAAAAGACTTTATATCCGGGGCGTTGACCGCTCAAGAATGGTTTCCGCGCTCTTATGTAATGGGGTTATGTTGGATTTCGAAAGCATTATCGCGGATAATCAAAACATACTTGTCCTAGAGGATAGCTTTATCAATATCGGCAAGTACTCCGGTTCTAAGGTCGATGGCATTTTGGGCATGGATATATTCCAACGCTTCATTGTCAATATCAACTTCGAGACGAGGATGCTTTACCTCTTCGAGCCGAATGAATATACTTTTCAAAAGGATAATTACGAGGCGATTCCTTTTAGTCACAAGGATGGCAAAATGTTTATCTCCGCCAAATCCAAGGTTGCGGGTGTGGAAAAAGAGGTGGATTGGCTTATTGATACCGGTGCCGCACTTAACGTCCTTTTTCGTGCAAATGACCAAGACACCTTACTCATCCCCGAAAATGCAAGACCGGGAAATATCGGAAGAGGACTTGGCGGTTTTGTTTTGGGTTACCTTGGAAGAGTAGAGCGTGTGGATTTCGGGGATTATGCTTTTGATAATATTCAAGGTAATTTCCAACAACTCCCCGACTCCCTGTATCTTCCCCCTGAAAACGGAGATTTAGAAGGCATGCTGGGAAATAAAATTTTCAAAAAATTCCATCTCATCTTTGACTACCATCAAAAGACCCTCTACGTCCATCCCAATAAATTTTATTACTCCGAGGAAAACGAGGATTTAAGCGGTGTTTATTTCACGGCATCCGGATTGCATCTTAACCAATTTGAAGTAGAGGAAGTAGCCGTAAAATCCCCTGCGGGAAAGGCGGGAATTCTGCCGGGTGATCAATTGTTAAAAATAAACGGAAGCAGGAATTACTTCGTTACCCTGCAAGGGCTCAATAAAAGGCTTTCCGCCAAAGAGGGAAAAAAAATAAAACTCCTCCTTCTTCGCGACGGTAAAAAAATCAAAACCGTATTCGAACTAGAAAAATACCTAAATTAAAATTACACCATTCGTAATTCGTAATTCAATCATTCGTAATTGATAATTGATTAATTCGTAATTCAACAATTCGTAATTAACCTACTCCACCTCATCCAATTTTTCCTGCGCTAACTCCCACTGCTCCATTAATTTTTCCGCATCCACCTTTAAGGACTCGTACTCTTGGATCACTTTTGAACTTCCGGCTGATTCATAAAAATCCGTTTCACCCATTTTAGCCTCTAATTCCGCAATCTTCTCCTCCGTCCTTTCAATTTTCTTCTCTATGTTTTTTACTTCCTTTTGGAATTTTTGACGAACGGCGTTTCTCCTTTTCTTTTCTTCGGCACTCAGTTCCTCCTTGGGCTTTTCTACCTCCTTTAGCTTGCTTCGCTTCTCCGCTTCACGCATATTCCGAAGCTGGCGTTTTTCAAGGAAATAGTCAACGTCACCCAAATATTCATGAAGTTTCCCGTCCCTAAACTCAATGGTCCTATCCGTTAATCCACGTAAGAATTCACGGTCGTGGGACACCACGATTAAAGCGCCATCGTAAGAACGTAACGCATCCTTCAAAACTTCCTTGGAAATCATGTCCAAGTGGTTGGTAGGCTCATCCAGTACCAGGAGATTAAACGGTTGCAAAAGCATAATCGCCATGGCAAGTCTGGCACGTTCCCCCCCTGAAAGAACCTTTACCTTTTTATCCACGTCCTCACCCGAAAACATGAACGCACCAAGGATGGAGCGTACTTTCGTTCGCATATGCTCGGGTGCTTTTCGTTCCAAAGTTTCAAGGACGGTAATATCGGAATAAAGGGTTTCCGCTTGGTTCTGTGCGTAGTAACCCGTTTGTACATTATGTCCTGTATCAATATTTCCTTTGGTAGTAGGTTCTATACCGATCAGGATTTTTGACAATGTCGTTTTACCTTGACCGTTCTGTCCCACGAAAGCTACACGTTGCCCACGCTCAATGGAAAAAGCCACGTCCTTTAGGACCTTCAATTCCCCGTAAGCCTTCTCGATGTTTTTCGCGTCCAAAACGACCCTTCCGGATCTAGGAGCCGGCGGGAAACTCAATTTCATGGCGGCGGTATCCTCCGCCACTATCTCGATGCGCTCCATTTTATCCAACTGCTTCTTCATGGATTGCGCCATCTTGGTCTTATTCGCCTTTGCCATGAAACGGTTAATTACCCGTTCCTTTTCGGCAATCACACGCTGTTGGTTCTTGAAAGCCGCCTCGGTTTTTTCCTTCCTTTCCTTTCGCAGTTCCACGTACTTGGAATAGGACGCCTTGTAATCGTATAAATTACCCAACTCCACTTCCATGGTGCGGTTGGTAACATTATCCAAGAACATCTTATCGTGGGAAATCACGATAACAACACCTTCGTAATGCTTGAGAAATCCCTCCAACCATATGATGGATTCGATATCCAAGTGGTTGGTAGGCTCATCCAGCAGAAGAACGTCCGGTCTTGCCAAAAGCATTTTCGCCAATTCAATCCGCATTTTCCAACCACCGGAAAACTCATCGGTCAGGCGCTCCATATCTGAATCCTTGAAACCAAGCCCTTTTAGTACCCGTTCCGCATCGGATTGCATCGTGTGGCCTCCTAGGAGAGAAAAGCGTTCATTGGCATCAGCCAACTCCTGAAGAATATCGGAATAAGAATCACTCTCGTAATCCGTCCTTTTCCCAAGTTCCACGTTTATTTCCTCAATCCTTGTCTCGATACGCTTTGCCTCCTCAAAAGCGGTTAGGGCTTCCGCCAAAACGGTTCTTCCTACGGGTAAATCCAATTCCTGGTGCAAAAATCCAAGGGTTGACCCATTGGGTCTAGCAATTTTGCCACCATCCGGGCTTTGCTCTCCGGCAATAATCTTTAGGAGGGTAGACTTACCCGCACCATTCCTTCCCACAAGCCCGACACGCTCACGTTCCTTGATGGCAATACTGACCTGGTCAAGCAGTATCCTATCACCGTATTTTAAAAAAACGTCCGAAATGGTAATCATGGAAATGTTGGATTTAGGGCAAAGATAAAAGACTTAACTTTCTTCCCAATGACTAGTCGGTTTATAATAGATTTACTAAATCCGTTAAATTTTTTATTACGCCATTAACAATTCATTACGCTACCGGAATGTATTTTCAACGTCATATTGTAAACGACAAAACGAAAGAACGTATGAAAAAGCTTTTGACCTTTTTATTGGCACTTGGAATCTTTGGTTTATTTGCTTGTAATACCAATACAACGGAAACCGAAGTTGAGGCTCCTATAGTTGAAACACCGGAAGAGGTGGTAGTAGATGAGGCAGCCGTGGATACTTTAACCAACGCCGTAAAAGATTTAGAAGCCGAGTTGGACGATGTCCTGGAAGGCTTGGAGTAAACGCAAACCCCTAATCATTTGACAGCAATCAAACACTACTCTTAAACATCACAAAAAGAAGAAGTTATGAAAAAGCAAATGTTCATAATGACAATAGCCATCCTTTTTACGGGATTAGCTATGGCTCAAACGGGCACGGTTGAAACCTTGGTAAAAAAAGAAGCAGCTGAACAAGCAGTTAAAGCGGATTCCAAAGGCAAGGCCTACGGAAAAGCGGTAAGCTTGGACAATCAAATCAACAACATGGAAAGCCGCATCGCTAAGGCACGTGCAAAATTAGCGGAACATAAGGCAAAAGGAACCATGGATGCCGAAGCAATCGCCAAGAAGGAACAGCAGTTGGATGCCTTAGAGAAAAAAATCTCTACCAAGAAGCAAGAACTTGCGGTTGCTGCCCCTGCCGTACGTCCCGGAAAAGGGAAAGGTCAGAATCTTGAGGTAAAAGGTCAAGGCAAAGGTAAAAACCTTGAACAAGGTAAAGGCGAACTTGAAGGAAAAGGCAAAGACCTTGAACACGGTGTAAAAGGAAAAGGTGAAGCCGTAAAGGGTAAAGCCGATGAACTTGATACCCGCGGAAAGGATAAAGCCGAGGAGATGAAAGGAAAGGGCAAAGCCAAAGCTGACGAAATGAAGGAAAAAGGCAAAGCCAAAGCCGAGGAGATGAAGGAAAAAGGAAAGGAGAAGGCTGAGGAGATGAA
>JAHDDF010000753.1:311-1254 GCA_020629475.1 Saprospiraceae bacterium | reverse complement strand
GAAAATTCGGGAACCATTGCGGATTTAACGCGGATTTCGGAATCGGACATCCTGCATGATGCCAGGACTAATATTTTAGCCTATGCCCAAGCCTACGAAATTCTAAGGGTCCATAAAAGGCTTGCCGCCAATACCCCGGAGGATCATATCGAAATACTAAACGACCTTAGCGAATTACCCAATAACGGTACGGTTGGTGCGGATTATGTTTTTGATTCCTACTTGTACCAGTTTTATTGAATAATAAGGATTTTCAGGAAGCCTACAATCTTCCGAATTACCAATTGGATTTAGAGCGTATTTTCGGAGATGCCAATTACAGGGTGCTTTCTTCCAATTACGTTACCGCTTCCCTAGACGAAGTAAACGACGAGCACGGGAACGCCTACCTCGGAAACCAATCCCGCAATAACATGGCATGTTCCGATACAAGTATTCCTACCCAGTATGCCCCGGCCGATCCTTCCAATTACAGTTCGAGGGCCGGAACACCCATTACACACATTACCATACATACCATGCAAGGCTCCTACGCCGGAGCCATCTCATGGTTTCAAAACCCGATTGCCAACGTTTCCGCCCATTATAATATCAGGGCCCTTGACGGGCAAATTACACAGTCCGTCTGCGAAGCCGATAAGGCATGGCACGTATCTAATTCCAATCCTTATGCCGTAGGTATAGAACACGAAGGATTCGTGGACAATGCCACTTGGTACACGGAAACCATGTACCAGGCTTCCGCCGCTTTGTCCTTGGATATTGCCGCTAGGCATTCCATTCAAATCGTGAGAACGTATGACGTTGTAGGAGACTCGGGGTTGAACCCGATTTCCGATGGTTGCTACAAAATTAAAGGCCACCAGCACTTTCCTAGTCAAACACATACCGATCCCGGCCCGAATTGGGATTGGAACCATTATTATGATTTAATCAATCCGCC
>JAHDDF010000753.1:0-301 GCA_020629475.1 Saprospiraceae bacterium | reverse complement strand
TCCAAGACCCGGGCGGTGCCGGAAACTACGCCAACGACGAACGTGAGTTCTACGTAATCAAACCAACCGGAGCTACTTCCGTAACCGTAAGTTTTTCCGCCTTTAATCTGGAAACCAATTACGATTATATGTACGTATATGACGGCGATTCGCACCAAGACTCCCTCATTGCCGTTCTAAACGGGACTTCCGTTCCCGCACCCTTAACGGGAACAAGCGGTTCCCTGTGTTTTGAATTCAGGACGGACTGCGGAACGGTTACGCCGGGATGGGATGCCGCTTGGACTTGTAGCACGGCTCC
>JAHDDF010000002.1:2535-40846 GCA_020629475.1 Saprospiraceae bacterium | reverse complement strand
GTGGTTGAAAATTCCTTGAGTTCCAGGGAAACATCGGTCCCTTTCAATTCAGGAAAGAAGGAGCATGCAATCGAGAATTGCGCTTGGTATTTTTCAGGGACGTTCTTCATGGAAAATTCCCCGTTTCCTGCATCATTTCCCGTATAAACCTTTACGGGAGTCTTTTGGGTATAATCAATATAGGAAAGGTCAAACTTGGTAGTGTCCGCCCATTGTGCATGCATGGTTCCGTAGGTGATAATGGTAGACAAAAGGAGGACGAGGAGGGTGATCCGTCTTCTCAATCTTTTTTTTCTTTTTAATGTGGAATCGGTCATTTGGTGCCGGTTTTCAGGTACTCACGAAGTTAGTAAAAATTATCAGGCTCCACTAAATGACTATTATTCATTCAAATTCCAATCATAAGGAAGAAATTCAATTTTGGCGTCTTGCATAATATTCTTCTCCGTGTAAGGATTGATATAATCCACCAAGGTTCCTTCTTTCTTGAAGTCTTTCCCGAACCAAGAGAATATCTTGGATAATTCCACCTTGCTCCTTTGGATTTTGTTCTTGGTTTTATCCGCTAGGAATTCCTTGGTTTGGCTGTCCAATTGGGAATCTAATTTTTCTACGACAAATGCCTCATCCAGCAATCTTGGGCAAGAAACGGAGGCACAATTGATGGCAAAATGAATCCTAGGTTCATCGAATTCTTTCCTAAGGATTTTATGTTCGATGTATCCTAAACTATACTTGGCACCTTCTATTTCTATGAATTTTACTTCCCAAACGGAGTTGACGAACGGAATACCTCGTTTGATATCCTTAATGGACTCCACAGGGTAATGATCCGCTACCAATTGCACCGTAAATGCATTGTAAGCATTGATCCAATAAGCTAGCCTCGCCTTTTCACTCCAACCTTTGTTAGGATGGTTGTTTCTTAACAGGTTGAGGTATTCCTCAAAATCCTTCTTGTCATCGATAAACCCTTGGTAGTTTACTTTTCCTTCCGGGCTTACGTGCTTTTGAAGTAATTGAGTCCACTTTTCATGACTGAAAGGACGGGAATCTGAAACGACTTCCTTGACACCGCAGGAATGGAGGGTAAGGATGCTTAAGCCAAGAAGTAAGAAAAAGGTTCTTGTGTTCAAAACGATTGTGGATTATCAGTTATTAACGGAACGGAAAGCACCGTCTTCAATTAATTGTTTGTAAAATATGTACTTTTGGACATCGTATTTGTCAAAATTCGTCAATGCAAACAATTCATAATATCCAAGTGAAAAGCTTGGAAGGAGGAATGATTGACTTTTCCGCTTATAAAGGGAAAAAGATTTTGGTAGTCAACGTGGCATCGGAATGCGGATATACGTCGCAGTATGCCCAACTGCAGGAGTTATACGAAACGTTTCAAGATAAATTGGTCATCATTGGGTGCCCGTGCAATGATTTCGGAGGGCAGGAACCCGGTTCCGCCGATGAAATCAAGGATTTTTGTTCCCTGAGATTCGGCGTTACTTTCCCCTTAACGGAGAAGCTGAATATCAAATCTAATCCGGTACATCCAATATATGAATGGCTATGTTCCAAGGAGCAAAACGGCACCTCGGATGCCGAAGTTTCTTGGAATTTTTGCAAATTCCTGCTTGACGAAAACGGACAATGGTCCCGTTTCTACCCTTCCTCCGCTATGGCGGAATTGCTTGATGAGTTGGCATAATGCTAACACGTAAACCATGTTCTTCAAGGACGTAATCGGTCAGGAAAAAGCTAAAGCTTTCCTCCGCAGATCAGCGGATGAGGACAGGATTCCGCATGCCCGGATTTTCCTTGGAAGAAAAGGATCCGGTACCTTAGCGGCTAGCCTCGCCTTTGCGCAATACGTGATGTGTGAAGACAAGAAGGATGGTGAATCCTGCGGTGTTTGCCCCCATTGCCGTAAGGCGGAAAAAATGATCCACCCCGACATCCATTTTAGCTATCCAACCGTTGGGAGCAAGGCGGTGAGTACCATGTTTTCCAAGGAATGGCGAGCGGCGGTTTCGGAAAATCCATACTTGAATTTACAGCAGTGGCTTACCGCCATAAACGCGGAGAACAAGCAAGGGAATATTACCAAGGACGAGTGCGTGGATATCGTCAAGAAGCTTAGCCTCAAAACTTTTGAAGGGAATTATAAGATTCTCATCATGTGGTTGCCGGAATTCTTGGGTAAAGAAGGAAACCGGTTGCTGAAATTAATAGAGGAGCCGCCTGAGAATACCCTCTTCATGCTCATCGCTGAGGATGCGGAGAAAATCCTGAATACTATTCTTTCCCGTTGCCAAGTGGTACAGTTTACGCCCTTATCGGACGAGGAGGTGAAAAACGCCTTAACGGCGAAAGGAGTTGAGGCGGGTAAGGCGGAGCAAATCGCCCATCTTGCCAATGGTGATTTGAATGAGGCATTGACCTTAATTGATGAATCCGATAATGATAATGCCTTGCTATTTTTGCAATGGCTTAGGATGTGCTACCTTGGGAAACCTTCCGAGGTGGTGGAGTGGTCCAATAAATTCGCGTCCATTGGGCGGGAGAACCAAAAACACTTTTTCGACTACGGTTTATTTTTCCTTCGGGAATACATGATTTTGAAACTAACCGGAAACGAAAGGGTACGTTTGAACGAAAACGAATTAAAAACGGCGAAGAATTTGACAAGGGTAATAGAACCCGATCAAATCGAGCCGATGTCTAAGATATTAACGGAATCGGCATTCCACATTTCAAGGAACGCCAATCCAAAGATTATGATGACCGAGGTATCAGTGAGCATGAACCGCTTATTGAGGCGAAAGCCTGCCCTGGTCTAGTTTTGAAACGAAAATAATTAGCCGTAGGATAGAAGTTTCTTGCGGTGTATACATAAGCCGGGATATTGCCCGTAAGGGCGGCGAAGGCATAAATATTTGAGAGCATGAGTTGTGCAGGATGTGCCGTCGGTGACGGCAAATCGCCCAAGGGATGCGGCAGCAAAGGCGGCTGTTCCACGGGCGGATGCAATAGATTAAATACATATGATTGGTTGGCGGGCGTAGACCTGCCGGAACACGACGACTTCGACCTTATCGAGGTGAGCTTCAAAAACGGCGCAAGGAAGTTTTTCTTCCATAACCCGCCTTATATCCGAGCCATGAAAAACGACTGGGTAGTCGTGGAATCAGGTAATGGATATGACGTAGGTAAGGTATCCCTTACCGGTGAGCTGGTGAAGCTTCAAATGAAGAAGAAGCGTATTCGTAATAATTCCACTTTCCACAAGGTAATCCGTATTGCCAATGAGCGTGATTTGGCAAAACTCCAAGAGGCGCGCTCCTTGGAAAAGGAAACCATGATCCGTGCCCGTTTTATCGCGGGAAGCCTAGACCTTAATATGAAGGTAGGTGACGTGGAATACCAAGGGGATAAGAGAAAAGCCACGTTCTACTATACCGCTGATGGGAGGGTAGATTTCCGTGAACTTATCCGTCATTATGCCCGTGAATTCCGTGTGAAAATCGAGATGCGCCAAATCGGTGCAAGACAAGAATCCGCCCGTATCGGTGGTTTGGGGTCTTGCGGAAGGGAGCTTTGTTGCTCTACTTGGTTGAGCGATTTTAAATCCGTTTCCACTTCCGCGGCGAGGTATCAAAACCTAGCCATCAACCAGTCCAAGTTGTCCGGGCAATGCGGACGCTTGAAATGCTGTTTGAACTATGAGTTGAATACCTATATGGAAGCCCTGAAAAGCTTTCCTAAAGATGCGGATGTTCTTCATACCGAAGCCGGGACCGCCCAGCTGATCAAACTGGATATTTTCAAGGGTTTGATGTATTACGCCTACCGTAATAATTCCGCTACAAGAGGGAAAATTTTTGCTTTGACCGTGGAACGCTCCAAGGAAATCCGCGCGATGAACAAGAACAAGCAGAAGCCCGAGGAACTGATGGGTATCTCCTTGAATGACGAAGTATCGGATGAGGATGCGGATTTGGGATTCGCGGACGTAACCGGTCAAATCGAATTACCGGAAGAAAAACGCCGTAAAAAGCGTGGAAGAGGAAACCGCAACAGAGGAAGATCCGGTGGTGCTAAAGGACAAGGACAGAAGAAGCCCGTAACCAAGCAAGGGAACGCCAAGCAGCAAAAGCCCGGCACTAAGAAGGAGGGAGGAAATAAACAAGGGAACCAAAATCGTGGTCCCGGAAATAAGCAGGGAGGAAATAATAAACCTCCTCAACCCAAGAAAACCGGGGATAGTAAAGACGGGAATAACAACAACCCTCAAGCAAAGGACGGGAATCAACCCAATAAGCCATCAGGCAAGGGGAATAATAACCGTCGCAACAGGGGTAGAAGAAACAACCGCAACAAGAATAACGGCGGTAACAAGCAAGATCCGCCTAAATCCTAAGGCAACATCCGCAGGAGCTTCGCCTTTAGATCAGCCGGGCTGTTCTTGGGCGGAGCTTCCGCAAAATTCCCTTGGCTATCGATAAGGAATTGAGCGGGTAGGGCACGGACATTATACGCTTCCGCAACGTCCGAGCCTACATCCCCTTCCGCAAAAAGATGGATTCCGGTAAACCCGTTTTGGGCAATGGCGGATTGCCATTTTTGCGTATTCCTGTCCAAGGAGATATTGATGAATACCACACCTTTTTCCTCCATTTCCGCTTGTACCAATTTCATGTCGTTCATTTTCTTGATACAAGGCTTACACCAAGAAGCCCAGAAATTGACGTACACCGGTTTTCCTCTATAAGTGGATAAGTTCACGAAGGAACCACCTTGGTCGGGCAAGGAAAAAATAGGTGCGGGGCTTCCCACGTGATACTTGATAACCTTGGCGTAAGCCGAGGTAACTTTCTCATTGAATTCGTAGTAAGGATTATTGTTCAGGAACTCATTGTAATGTTCCAAAATCACGTCTACCTTTTTGCCGTAAAGGGCGCGGGAAACCAAATCCGCTTGGAAGAAAGCAAGTGGAAGTTCCGTGAGTTGGGTTTCCGCCAAGTCGAATTGACCGTTGATAATGCCAAGGACGTTACCTTCATTTAAATCCATATATAAATGATTCATGTACGCCTTGAGGTATTCCCGGTAATAGTAATTCCCGATTTGATTGCTCTCGACGGGAATATCGTATAAATGGGTGTAGAATTGTCTGCCCACATGGAATTTCTTCCCGAATACGTTTCCGTACAGCAACATGAAATAACCATATTCATAATTGATTTCCGCGTGGATATAATCCTTAAAAATCTCCGATAATTGTCCCGGATTCCTCCGCTCGAAATCCTCTAAGGCAATCAAGCGCTCCTCTCTTCGGACACGCATGGTATTGGCGAATGATTCCTTGGTTAAATGCCGAACCATCTCGTCCATTTTGGGCGGACATAGAAACCAATGCAAACCGTACCTGTATTGGGTGTAAGCGAAGTGATTTTTATTGGTGGGAAAGCGACGGTCGTAAATGGTTAAAAACTCGTTATCCTTCGCTGCTTTACCGGAAAAGGTCAAGCCATGCGGAAAGGAATTAGCATCCGTATCGATGTACAAGGTGTCAAAAGGAGCGACGAACACCTCAGCCTTATTTCTGGAGTAAACGATTTCCACTTTCTGGGGTGCCTTAATTTCAACCGCGAAAGCAAAAGTTCCGTCGTCCAAAATGTTGGAAGCATAAGTATCAAGATTTCCTGTGATATAGCGCTGGTCCACCTTCAATTCTATATCCCGCACCATTTTTATGTTCTTCATTTTTCCAATGATGAGGACATTGGGTTCCGCTTGGATATCCATGAGGAAAACCACGGAGCAAATGATGGAGAAAATTAAAGGCAAGAGGTTTTTCGACAAACGGAGCATAATACTTTGGTAATCAAAAAGATTAAAAAATAACACCAAATAGTTTTTATTTTTTGAATTGTTTGTACTTTTAGATTGATAATCAACAAACAACCTCTATGTAGACGAGAAATTCACGCGGAAAGTTATTTCAAACGTGTTTTTTTTCTCTACGGAAAAGTTAAATCGAAACCATGGACACTTACTTGGAGCGTTTCAAGGCAATGGTGGACGAACTCAGGGAGACTCCCGGAGTGGTGGTCTCCGGTTTCAATACCTTTTCTCCCGCCACTGATTCCGATATAGGGCAAGCCGAGCAAGCCTTGGGGGCAAGGATGGATAATTCCATTGAATCCTTTTACCGTCAAACCAACGGGCTTCAGCTTACGTGGATTTTTGAGGATAACGAACAATTTGATGCCCAAAGGCACGCCCCCAAAGAGGATGCCTTGGATTGGGATTATATGTACTACGATTATCATGCCTATGATGGCGCCGTCATGATTCTTCCCCTGCCTTTGGCTTTTTCCAAGGATTGGGAAGAGCAGGTTTATTTTGATTTTATGACGGATGAGGAGGAACAAGCCTTTTCCGGTGAAACTTACGGTTTGCTCTCTTTCGCGAAAAAAATTAAGCCGTTCGATTGCTTTAGTAAGTATTACGATATGGCTTTCTTCTTGAACGGAACGGGTAATCCACCCGTAATCCTAGGTGACGATCACCAAGCTTGCTACACGGATTCCAAACGAACGGACTTTGCTTCCTATATGGAATTCGTATTAGCGAACAAGGGGGTGGTCAGTAGAAGGAATGGTTTTTACCATGAATTTGGCGGTCATGATAAACCGCCGATTGAAACACCCCAAAGCTATTTTTCCAAGGAGCGTGTTTTGGATTTATCGGTTTTTAGATTGAAGGAAATTTTTCCTTTGTCGGATAAACCCGGAAGCAGCACGGCAGGTCTTCAAACCGCTATGATGCAGCAAATGGCGGAAACCTCAAAACCGATAACCAAATCGCAATTCCAAAAAATAACGGAAGAGCACCATAAGTTTTTGGCTTCCGGTGGAGCCGGCGGAAAATGGCAAACCGTGCAGGTTTCAGGTTTGGTTATCGGGATATACTCCGGGGTGAAATTCGAGGAAGGGGAGCAAGCCGTATTTGATAGGAAACATATTCCTGCTTCCTTGGATTTGTCCGACACCGCACTACCTTTTAGTAATTTTTGCGGCTGTTTTGCCAAAGGTGTTGATTTTTCCGGTGCGGATTTGAGCCGTAGTTTGTTTACGGATTCAATGCTGGCGGGGACCCTATTTGCGGAAGCCCGTTTGAATGCCTGTGATTTTTCCCGCGCGAACCTACAAGGTGCCAACTTCGTGAATGCGGATTTGCGGGATGCCGATTTCGAGAATTGTGATTTAACCGGTGCTGATTTTACGGGCGCGCTCCTTGAAGGAAGTAAATTTCCGGGCGCTATTTTGAAGGACGTGAAGCACGGGTAGCGTATCTTCACCCAAAATTCAGAACCAATCCATGAGAACTCTCCGAGGCCTTTTCAAGTTCAAACGCATTTGGTTATTCAATATCCTAACGCCCTTTTTGGTAGCATTCCTCTTTTTAAGTGGAATAGGAAAAGGTATTTCCGATTATTTGGAAAGACCCTTAGGTGATATTAATCTAGGTCTGATTGATAATGATGGCAATACGTCCTTCGTCGAAACCTTGGAAAAAAGAAGCGATTTTATTGTAGAAAAAAATCTTTCCGAATCTGAAATGAAGGAGGCGGTAAGAAAAGGGAAACTTGATTATGCATTAATCATTCCGACGGGTTTTTCCGGCACGACCAACAGGGGAGAGACAGGCGTTTTGACCATAGTAGCAAAGGGAGCGTCCGGTCCCAAGCGTTTAAATGACATCATTTATGATTTTGAACAAGGGATCATAGACAAGCGTTTGGATAGCCTTTCCTTGTCTGCCCAAATTTTAAACCCCGTTCGGATCGAGATTGATGATACCTCGGATTATTTTAAAACCATTGACCGTGCCATCAGGAATTACCTCTCCGTTTTCTTGATTGTTTTTGGTTTTTCCGGGCTTATTTTCCCTAGCGTAATCATTTATTCCGCAGTAAGGGACAGGGTAGGATTTTGGGCGTATCCGGCTTGGGATCGTTGGATAGGCGCTTCGGTTATGGGTTTAATTTCCGCCATGATAGCGGTACTTGGGTTTAAGGCGTCCTTGTCATTTTACCCTGAGCATCCTGTTATGCTTAAGGCATTGTTTGATAATTATTTATTCAGTGGGCAGGTGTTTCATATGGTTTGGATTCTTTTGTTGTCCCATACTTTTTGGGCGGGTGTTTTAGCCTTGGCGGCAACGAGGACGGAAAAGCCTTGGGGCGCCTTCGGGATTTGTTATTTTGTTTGGACCCTATTTATCGCTGCCTTGGTCATTATCGCCGGTGTAGGCGGAGGGCCATCAGGCTTTTGGGCAGCCGCACTTCCTGTAGCGGACGTGGTGAATGCCGGTCAGTTAATTACCGGAAAGGATATGACCCTAGGAACGGCGGGGATCACTTTGTTCGGTTTTGCGATTTATGCCGTAATCGGTTATTTTTTAGCAAGGCAAGGAACCAGGGAAACAAGCTAGAATCTAGGGCAGGAAAAGTCGGTTTTATTATGATGGTGTCCAAATAGAGGAATAAGATTTACGGAAAAAAGGTCTTGAAGGAATCGACAAGGGGCGTTAATACGTTATTGTTATCTAGGTTTATATATTATCTTGTTTTGTGACGAGGTATTTTAACAGGTTTGAGTTTTGTGTTTTTGAGTTAAAACTACTTAAGTGCAAGATTTGACATGATTTATCCAAACTATGAGCGCAGCATCATTTTTAAGATTTAGCATTGCATTATTAGTGTTTGTCGGGCTTTTTCACGGGGTGGCATTCGCCCAACCCGGAAATGACAATTGTGCTGATGCTACAATAATCACTAACCTTTCAGGTGGCTGTACGGCATTTGATAATACAGGAGCCACCTCGGAATGGGATTTCTCGCCTTGTGGTGTAGAAGGTGCGATTGACTACTTTTTTGAATTTACGGCACAAGGACCCAATGTAACAATTGATGTTACAGGCCCTGCAAGTTCACGCCCTGAGATTGTAATATTTGAGGCATCTACTTGTGCTACCACGCCCGTTTGTTTAGCTGTTGCGGATCAAAACGGGAATTACGGGAGTATTAGCATGAATGAAACGGCTTTACTGACTTCCGGAACCAACTATATATTCGCCGTCTTGTCCAATAATGACGTTGAGGCAAGTTATACCGTTTGTGTAACCAACCCTTTGGTGACGCCGCCGCCAAACGATGATTGCCCCGATGCCATTACACTTACTCAAACTACCACTTGTTCTACTTCCAATTTTTCTTCCGAATTCGGAACGGATTTTCTCCTTGCGGAGTCTTGTGGATTAGGACCCGACGATGATGTTTGGTTTGAATTTACGGCTACCACAACCAATCCGGTTATCGAAGTAACCGGTGGCACCGGTTATGATGCCGTAGTGGAACTGTTGGAATCCTCGGATTGTAGTTCCTTTACCATTTATGATTGCGTGGACGGGACCGTAGGCGGTGGTCTTGAAGTAATAAATGCTACTGGCTTAACCATTGGGAATACCTACTTAATTAGAGTATTTGAATATGGTGCCACCGGAGTAACCGATCCCACGGATTGGACGTTTGATATTTGCGTACATGATGCAGGTACCGGAGCTTGTGTCCTTGGTTCAAATGATGATTGTAGTAATGCTCAAACGGTTTCCGTTACTACCGGTGTAGGGGATGTTTGCGTTACCGGCTGTAATGATGGTGCTACTCAAGGACCCGTTTTTTCGCCATCCCAAGGTTGTTTTGATTTAGCAAACCCGACGGTTTGGTACGAGGTTACCGTTGATGCTTCAGGGGCAATCATGAACGTAGGAATGACGAGCTCGGATATTACCGAACCACAAGTAGCGATTTATCAAACTACGGATTGCGCGAATTATACCCTTATAGATTGTAATACGGGTAATGGAGGAAACCTAAATGCCCTAAACGGGATAACGGTAGGTTCCGGCGATACTTACATTATCGGTGTCTCCTCGAATAATGGCGATGTAGGAACCTTCAACCTTTGTATCGAAATACAAGAGGATAATTCCGCTTGTAATACCAATGCAACTCTAGTAGAAAATAGTTCATCGGATGCCCTTACTCCAATGGGAGGCCCTTATTCACCAGGGGAAACCGTAGAGTTTTGCTATACCATCAATGGTTATGGCGAAGAGCCGGACGCGAATTGTAATTACCTTTCCGGTATTGTACCCACCTTCGGGGATTGTTGGGATCCCGCATCTTTTGATGCCAATGGGCAACCTCTCAGCGTAACAGTAGCTTTGGCTACTCAAGGTTTTGTGGGTAATGTTGTTTCAGGTCCCCCGCAACCATGTGAGGACTCACCGGCAGGTACGTGGTCTTGGTACCCGCCCAATAGTGTTGATTATAATTTAAATAATCCAAGTTTAGGATATACCGCCGGTGATCCTATTACCGATGGAGGTTGGTTTTTCGTTACTAATTATGATTCATGGGAAGCGGAAAATAATGGAGTCTTTGATTGTGATAATAGTGATCATAATACACCCGATGAATCCTACGGTGATTTTAGCTTCCCGGATTGTCCGACAAACCCGGCGATAGATCCGCTAACTTGGACGGTTTGTTTCGAGGTAATAGCCCTGGCCGCACCGGCTTGTTCCGGCAATACGGATTGTAGTCTTTCCATTCGGACATATGCCGACGGGGAAGTCGGGGTTTGGGAAAATATTGGTTGTACCGCGGATGTCGCGCAAGTCTTCAATGCTTCCTTGGATTGTTGTATTCCTCCTGTAGTAACGGATATCACGCCGGAGGTTTGTGAAACCATAGCAGGTTCCGGTGTTGCCACGGCGGTAGATTTGACCTTGTATAACGATCAAATTAATGCGGATAATCCGGCGCCAACATTTGAGTGGTACACGGATATGGGTTTAACAACACTCGTTACTGATGATAAAAACGAAGATGTTGTAGACGGGGCGGTTTATTATGTAGTCGTTACTGATGGATGTTCCGCTCTAGCAACCGTTACCTTTACCGTTAATCCATTGCCCACCGTAACGGATCAAACCATTGACCTTTGTGAAGATGTATTGGGGGGAGGAAGTGTTGCGGGCGAGAGCCTTACCGCTCTAGAAGCAAGCATAGGAACCGGAAGCATTATGTGGTATTCCGATCCCGCTTTAACTACTACCGTTACAACACCCGGAAATATTACGGTCCTAGATGGCGATACATACTACGCGGAAGTAACCAATACCACTACCGGGTGCGTGGATGTAGCAACCGTAATTTATAATGTTAACCCACTACCTACGCCCGTGATTACGGGAGATCTCACGATTTGTCCGGGAGATCCTTCGATACTTGATGCCGGTTTAGGATATGCCGGTTATCAATGGTCCACCACTGAAGCTACCCAAACAATTTCGGTTTCGGATGCGGGAACTTACACCGTAACCGTTACCGATGTCAACGGATGTACGGGCACCGCTGAAGTTACCACCATTGTTGAACCTATCGGTTTTACGAAATAAGGGGGCGGTGTTTGTTCACGTTAGTCTGAATCCAATAAATTCTATTACCCGACACATATATTAAACACTATATATCATTGTCGGGTAAGTTCTTACCTTTGTGCCGTTAATCATGGCTCGGTGTTTGTAGTTTTCTGCATCGATCCGCCCCTTGTTTATGATCGCATTTGTCAAAGGAAGAATCGCACTGAAAACGCCCACCTACCTAGTAGTGGAAACGGGCGGGATCGGCTATGGTATACATATCAGTTTGAATACCTACTCTCAAGTGGAAAAATCCGAAACGGTGAAGCTGCTCACGCACTTTCACGTCAAGGAGGATTCACAAACCCTTTATGGTTTTTTCGATGACTTGGAACGGGACGTTTTCGTGAAGCTAATCTCGGTTAGCGGGATTGGTCCCAATACGGCTATCATAACCCTTTCATCCATGACCGCGGAGGAAGTACGTTCCGCTATCATCGGGGAGAATGTCGAGGCATTCAAAAAGGTCAAGGGCGTAGGTCCAAAAACGGCAAAGAGAATCATCTTGGATCTTAAGGAAAAAATGATGAAATCCGCGCCGGAAACGTCTTTAACAGTTCATCCGGCGAACAATACCGCTAGGGATGAAGCGTTACAAGCACTGTTAGCGTTAGGATTCAATAAGATCGCAACCCAAAAGGTGTTGAACAAACTACTTAGGGAACGTCCGGACTTAAGTCGGGCGGAGGATTTAATCAAGGAAACGCTGAAACAATTACGATGATAGTAAAAGGCTACTACGGTGGCCACTCGAGAGCTTAACGGAACCCGTTTCCGGAATGCTCTCTTTTGTCGTTTAATATCCCGGATGCTTTTTGATCCGGGTAAAAAAAGAAGAACTGTAGATTACCTTGAAAAAGGAAATCGGAATCACAGCTTGAATGAATAATATGAACAAGACATTACTTGGTTGTCTTTTGGTCGTACCTTCCGTTCTCGGGCTTTTCGCCTTCTCCGGCGCACCCGGAAACCTTGCCGACCCATTTAATGACATCATGGAAACCGTCGAAACGGATACCCTTCCGCCTATTGAGGAGCGGGATGGTGATTTTATTACCGACCCGGGAAACAATCCCTTCGATCTTCAGGACCCGGGTGTAGTAGAGCAAACCGTGGAGTACGATCCCGAAACGGGCTTGTACCTCGTTACCGAAAAAATCGGTGATGAATACTTCCGCGCTCCTACCTACATGACTTTTGAGGAGTACTTGCGCTATACCGAGGAAAACCAAAGGCGCGATTATTTTGACCAATTGGCGCGTAATGCCCAAGGTTCCTTCGGGGGAAGCGGCGTTCCGGATCCCATACTAAAGGTCGAAGTTCCCAACAACGCCTTGGATAAATTGTTCGGTGGTTCTAAAATCGATATCCGACCACAAGGAAATATCGACCTTACCCTAGGGGCGGATTACCAAAAAGTAGAGAATCCCATTATCCCGGAAAGGCAAAGACGCCAAGGTGGTTTTGATTTCGATATGAACATCCAAATGAACGTTACCGGTCAGATTGGTGAGAAATTAAAACTAGGAACTTCATACAACACGCAAGCTACCTTCGATTTCGAGAACCAAATGAAACTGGAGTACTCCGGTAGCGAAGATGATATCATCCAAAAAATCGAGGCGGGTAACGTAAGTCTTCCGCTTCAAAGTTCCTTGATTCAAGGACGTCAATCCCTCTTCGGTGTAAAAACCGAATTGCGCTTCGGTAGAATGACCATTACCGGTGTTGCTTCCCAGCAACGCTCCAAGAGAAACGAAATCCAAATCCAAGGCGGAAGTCAATTACAAACCTTTGATGTTTCCGCTGACCAATATGATGAAAACCGTCACTTCTTCCTTTCCCATTATAACCGCGAAACCTTTGAGCCTTCCTTGGCGAATTTGCCGCAGCGCCAAAGTTTGTTCCGCATTACCAAAATGGAGGTTTGGGTAACCAATACCCGTAACCAAACGGAAGGAATCAGGGACATCGTAGCGGTTACCGATTTCGGTGAGGGTGATCCTTCAAAAATCGTTAATACGAATCCCGCATTCCAGCCACCGCTTATCCCGGCTGATCCGGATTTGATGGGTAACCCGCTTCCGACCCGCGACGCGAACTCCATTTTCGAAACCTTGACGAACGACCCTATTGCCCGTTCCCTTGATGGAGCCGTGGCACAATTACAAGGACTATACGGCATGCAGCAAGCCCGTGATTTCGAGAAATTGAAGGCACGTTTGCTCCAGCCCAATGAATATACCTTCGACCCTGAACTCGGTTTCATTTCCTTGAACCTAACCCTCCAACCGGAGGACGTTCTAGGTGTGGCATACGAGTATACCTATAATGGCGAAGTACACCGCGTAGGGGAATTCTCCAATGATATTCCCGCAGGTTCCGACACCTTGAACGTGATGTACGTGAAGATGTTGAAATCCACCACTCCGCGTGTGGATATCCCGCTTTGGGACTTGATGATGAAAAACGTTTATTCCTTAGGTGCTTTCCAAGTAAGCCGTGAGGATTTCTTGCTTGATATCTTTTATGAAGATCCGGGAGGAGGGGAGAAGCGTTTCTTGCCTTCAACCGCCTTGGCTTCCACGCCGCTTCTTCAAGTATTTAACTTGGATAATCTAAACCAGAATAATGATCCGCAACCGGATGGGCGGTTCGATTTCGTCGAAGGCCTAACGATTAATTCAAGGAACGGTAGAGTCATGTTCCCGGTTCTTGAGCCTTTTGGTTCCAATCTACAAGAGGCAATTATTGCGGCTAACCCGAACCCGACGGATCCGGGCGTAATCGCGGAAGCTGAATTATTCTCTTACCAACAATTGTATGATTCCACGGTAACCATCGCAAGGGAATATCCGGAGTTTAACCGTTTTACCATCCGTGGTAATTACCGCTCCTCCGTTTCCTCCGAAATCTCCTTGGGTGCGTTTAATATCCCAAGAGGTTCCGTTACCGTAAGAGCAGGTGGTCAAACCCTGCAAGAGGGTACGGATTATACCGTGGATTACAATATCGGTCGTGTAAAAATCTTGAACGAGGCAATCATGAATTCCGGTTTGCCGGTAAATGTCTCCTTTGAGGATAATACCTTATTCGGGTTCCAAACCAAGACCTTGCTCGGGGTCCGGGCGGATTATAAAATCAGCGAGGACTTTAATGTCGGGGGTACCTTTATGAAACTCTTTGAACGACCCTTTACGCAAAAGGTAAACATCGGGGATGACCCGATTAACAATAACATTTACGGTGGTGATTTAACCTTCACCAAGGAAGCTCCTTGGCTGACGAGAGCCGTGGATGCACTTCCTTTGATACAAACCAAGGCGCCGTCTTCGGTTTCCTTTACCGCGGAAGCGGCATACTTGGATCCGGGACACTCAAACGCCATTTCCCAACAGGACGAGGGAGTCGTTTATATCGACGATTTCGAGGGTAGTACATCTTCCTTTGATCTTAGAATTCCGGCGAACTCTTGGACTTTGGCTTCCATTCCGCAAAACGATTTAGGAGGCAATAATCCGCTATTCCCGGAATCCGCTTTCATTGATACCACCTTGACCGGTGTGAATCGTGCGAAATTGCTTTGGTACCAAATTGACCAGACGGGTGTAAATACCTCCACCGGTAATGATTACTACACACAAAGGGTATTTATCAATGATATCTTCCCTGAGTTCTCCTTGGATGTAACCACGGGAGTAAGTAACCTTATCAGAACCTTAGACTTAGCGTATTATCCGGATGAGCGTGGACCTTATAACTTCGATTTACCTGACGGAACGGCGTACTCCGCAGGTTTGAATGATGCCGACGGTTCCCTGCTTCAACCTGAAACTCGTTGGGCGGGTATTCAACGACCACTTAACACCAACGACTTTGAGGCGGCTAACGTCGAGTTCGTTGAGTTCTGGATGTTGAGCCCCTTCCTTGAGGAAGAAATCGGGGGAGCTACCTCCTTGACTTCCGATGGTGATCTATACTTGAACCTAGGTAATATTTCCGAGGATGTACTCCGTGACTCCCGTTTGATTTTTGAGAACGGTCTTCCCGGACCGGATCAGGATATCCGTATGGATACTACCTCTTGGTCAAGGATTCCAAGGGTATCCGCTATTACCCGTGCCTTCGATAATGACCCGGGCATCCGTGAAGCACAGGACGTAGGATACGATGGTGTAAATGATGAAGGGGAGCAAAACCTTTACTCCGACTACGTAAATGCCATCAACGCTTCTTCCTTGCCGGGAAGTATCAAGACGGAAATCTTGGATGATGTTTCCAATGATAACTTCGTCTATTACAATGATGATTCCTTTGATGAAAACGATGACGTATTTACGCGTTACCGCGATTTCAATAACCCGGAAGGAAACTCAAGGACTTCCACCAATGAGGTGAACTCCGCAACCAACTTACCGGACACGGAGGATATCAATCAGGATAATACCTTGAACGAAACGGAATCTTATTTCCAATACAAGATTCCCATTAAGCGTGATGCTTCCGGAAGAGGTATCGAGTTGAACGAGTTTATCGTGGAATCCACGGAAACGGATAATGGTTCCGTATGGTATCGTTTCAAGGTTCCGGTATTGCAATACACTTCCAAGGTGGGAGGTATTCAAGATTTCCGTTCCATCCGTTTCATCCGTATGTACATGAATAATTTCAGTACGCCGGTAACCATGCGTTTCGCGCGTTTTGAATTGGTGCGTAACCAATGGAGAAGATACCGCCGCTCCTTGGCGGAAGCCGGTATCGGAACCGTGGGCGATGAGGGTGATGAAACCATCTTTGATGTAAACGAGGTGAACTTGGAGGAAAACTCCGGTAAGCAACCTTATAACTACGTATTGCCTCCGGGCGTACAGCGTGAACAGCAAATCGGTTCTCCTTTTGCCAATGCCTTGCAGAATGAGCAATCCATGGCAATCAATATATGTAACCTCAAGGACGGCGATGCCCGGGGTGCGTATAAGAACCTGAATTTGGATATCCGTCTCTTTAAGCGGCTCCAAATGTTTGTCCACGCGGAATCGGATGAAGATATAGACCCCGGTGAACTGACCATGTTCATGCGTATCGGTTCCGACTTCGAGAAGAACTACTACGAGTACGAGATTCCGCTAACGATGACGACGGGACTCATTGATCCGGATAATGAGGATGAATACCGGGAAGCCGTTTGGCCCGAAGCGAATAGACCGGACATTAATCTCGAGTTATTACAGGAAGCAAAAATTGAAAGGAATAATGCCAATGCCGCATTGAATTTCCTTTATACCATTACCGATCCGGAAAACCCGAACGCTACAATTGGTGTAATCGGTAATCCGAACCTTGGTTTGGTGAAGAGTATCATGATCGGTATACGTAATACCGAGGACGACGGTCTTCCTAAATGTGCCGAGATTTGGGTGAACGAGCTTCGCTTGAGTGGCTTTGATGAGCGTGGTGGCTGGGGTGCCCTTGCCCGTTTGGATGTCCAAATGGCGGACTTCGGTACCTTTAATGCTTCCACCAATTATACCAGTATCGGTTTCGGTGGCTTGGAGCAAAAATTAGCGCAACGTTCCCGTGAGGAAGTTATCCAATACGATTTTGCGACGAGCTTGGAACTAGGAAAATTCCTTCCTGAAAAATCAGGCGTGAAGATTCCGTTCTACGCGCAGTATTCCAATACGATCAAGAATCCGGAATTTGATCCTTATGATCTCGATATCAATTTGAAGGATAAGGTCAGGGCGGCACCCGATGCCGAAACCCGGGATTCCCTGAAACAGCAAGCGCAGGACGTAACGGAAATTAAATCCATCAACCTTACTAATGTCAGGAAGGAAAGGACGAACAAGAAGGAACCCAAACCTTGGGACGTTTCCAACTTTAGTGTGACTTACGCCTATTCGGAAACAAAACGTCGTACACCGATTATCCAAAATGATCAAATCAAGGATCATCAAGGTATCATCGATTACAACTATTCCCGTAAGGTAAAATACATCAAGCCTTTCCAGAACTTGGTGAAAAAGGAAGGACCGAAGAAGTACTTGAAATTCCTAACGGATTTCAACTTCAACCCTTATCCTAACGGATTTGGTTTCAGCACGAAGATGCAGCGCCAAATCCAACAGACCACTTACCGCTTCTCCGATCCAAGTCAAAGCACTTGGTTCAACAAGCAGTTCTACTGGGATCGCTCCTACGATTTGAAATGGGACTTGTCCAAGGCAATCCGCTTTAATTTCAATGCAATCAATAATACGATTATCGATGAGCCACCGGGCTTGATTGATACCGAAATCGAGAAGGATTCCGTTTGGACCAATATCCGGAATTGGGGACGTAACAGGGATTATCGTCATAATATGACCTTGTCCTATAATGTTCCGTTCAAGCAATTCCCTTTCCTTGACTTTATTACGGTCAAGGCACAATACGGCGCTGATTTTGCTTGGGAAGCCGCATCCTTGAATGCCATCGGTCAGGACGGTATCGGCTTAGGTAATATCATCCGTAACGGACAAACCCGCCAGCTCAACGGGGAATTGAACTTTGTTACCTTGTATAATAAGTCCAACTTCCTGAAGAAGATCAACGGGAAAGCTTCCAATAGAGGCGGACGTGGCTTGAACAATAATCCAAGGGGAGGAGGGAAAACTCCACCTAAAAAGGATGAGGACAAGAAAGACGGAAAAGACAAGGACAAGAAGGACGGGGAACCTTCGGCAATCGCCAAGGCGACGCTTCGTCCGCTTATGATGATCCGAAAGGCGAGATTTACCTATAATGAGCAATTCACGAGTATCGTTCCGGGCTTCAACCCGACACACCGCATTTTGGGTATGGATGATTCTTGGAGCGCTCCGGGCTGGGATTACGTCTTCGGTTTAAGACAACCGGATCGTGATTGGTTATTTGAGAACCAAAGTTGGATTACGGAATCCGTTTACCTCAACCAGCAGGTGTTGAATACCTATAGCCAGGATATCAACGCCAAGTTGACGATTGAACCGTTCCGTGATTTCAAGATTGATATCGAGGCGGATCGCCGTAAGCAAACGAATACTTCCGCTTATTTCAAGAAGACCGACGTAACGGATCCATTTGATTATTTAGCGGAGCAGAAAATCGGTTCCTTCCAAGTATCCTACTTTAATCTAGGAACTTTCTTTGAGCAAGACTACTTCAGCCTCTTCGAGCAATTCGAGGACAACCGTGAGATCATTTCCCAACGCTTAGCGGCACAAGACGGAAACCTTGCGGTTCACGAAGTAGATGGTCAATTCGGGGATTATTACGAGGGATACGGTCGTTACCAAGTAGAGGTACTTGTACCTGCTTTCTTGGCGGCGTATAACGGTAAGAGCGCGAACTCCATTGGCTTGGATGTATTTAAGACCATCCCGCTTCCGAATTGGAGATTGTCCTATAACGGCTTGGCTAAGATTCCTGCCTTTAGCAAGATTTTCGCTTCCGTGAATATCCAGCACTCCTATAAGTCAGGATTGAACATCAATAGCTTTAATACCGATTTGGATTTTGATCCGAACGCACCGCTCACAAGGAATGATCAAACGGAGAACTACTTCTCCGAGTTCGAGATTCCGAACTTGGTAATTTCCGAGCAAATGGCACCGCTTATCGGTATTGACATGCGCTTCAAGAATGATCTTACCGCCAAGGTGGATTGGAAAAAATCCAGGAACCTATCCATGAACTTCACGGATTACCAATTGAGTGAGTCCCGTTCACAGGAGTTTATCGTAGGTATGGGATATCGCTTGAAGAACATCTATATTCCTTTCTTGGATTTCTCCAACGTGGGTAAGAAAGGCAAGAAAAAGAAGAAGAAGGACGACAAGGATGACGGCGGTGGAACATCCAAGGATCAAGCAGGAAATGACATGAACTTTAAGTTCGATTTCTCTTGGAGGGATGACTTAACGGTGAACCACTTGTTGGACCAAGAAGTTTCCGTTCCGACGCGTGGTATGAAAACCATCCGTATCTCCCCGTCTATTGATTATCAAATCAACAAGCAGTTGAACCTTCGCTTGTTCTATGACTATACGAGAACGATTCCTGCCACATCGGCATCATTCCCGATTACCAATACAAGGGCGGGTCTGAATATTCGATTCTCCTTGAATTAAGAGGCTTTACGCCAATAGGAATCCCTCCTCGAAATGCTTCGGGGAGGGATTTTTTTGTGTGGCAAGGACTCACATTTTAAGATTTTTTCATCTGTAAGGATATCGACCTTTCTTTTCGAGGGGAAGAATTCCAAAAACAATAAGATGAAGGAAGATTTTTTACACTACGTCTGGCGGATGAAAAAATTCGGGATGAAGAACCTGAAGACTACCGTAGGACAAGAAATAATGATTAAGGATTTTGGTTTGTTCCACCGCGATGCGGGACCGGATTTTCAAGAAGCCCGACTAAAAATTGGTGAAACGGAATGGGCAGGAAACGTGGAAATGCACGTAAAGGCATCCGATTGGTACCAGCATCGGCACGACCGTGATAAAGCCTATGATAACGTGATTCTCCACGTGGTTTTCGAAGAAGACGTACCTGTAACCCGTAATACCGGTGAACGCTTGCCTTGCTTGGAATTGAAAGGGCGTATCCCTAGGGGCTTGCAAAATAAGTACCTCCGTTTCCTGCATGAGGAAAAGCGGATTCCCTGCGAGGGACCACATTTGGAGGTGCCTGCGTTTACGTGGAATCTTTGGTTGGAAAGAATGATTGCCGAGCGCTTGGAAATGAAGGCAAAGCCCATTGCCGCCTTAATGAAGGAATGTAATAACGACAAGGAAGAAGTATTTTATAGACTCCTTGCCTGCAATTTCGGGATGCGGGTGAATTACCGCCCCTTTGAACATTTGGCAAGGATTCTTCCCTTGAATATCATCCGAAAAAATAAGGACAAACGTTCCTCGATTGAAGCACTCCTTTTTGGGCAAGCCAACCTGATTCCCGAGGAACCAAAAGATGAATACACGAGGCTTCTTTCCCAAGAATATTCCTTCTTGAAAAAGAAATACGGATTACAATCCATGGAAGGTTCCTCTTGGAAAAAACTTCGCCTACGACCTGCCAATTTTCCTACGATAAGGATTTCCCAATTCGCGGGATTGCTTCAAGGAGAGGATCATTTATGGGATAGGGCATCCGGTGCCTTAGGAACAAAAGAGTTAAAGGAGATATTTTCCTGTGCCGTCTCTGAGTATTGGCAAAACAGATATTTATTTGATAGCCCGGTGGGCTTGATAACGGATAAAAAACTAGGGGAATCCACCAAGGAACTCATTATTATCAATTCGGTAGTGCCCATGTTATTCTGGCAAGGAATGTACCTGAAGGATGAAGGCATGAAGGAACGCGCTATCGGTTTTTTACGGGAGCTTCAAGCGGAGGATAACCAAATACTAAGGATTTGGAAGGAATTGGGCGTAAAGCCCGTTGATGCCGGACAATCCCAAGCACTACTTCATTTAAAAAAGCATTATTGCAATGAATTCAAATGCCTGAATTGCGCGGTAGGGAATCGGATATTATCCGCAAAGGATACCAAGAGGGTTAATCATCCAAATCCTCCGCTTCCTCGTCGGTAAAGGTATCGGGCATGATGTTCCGTTTTACGAAATTGCACCATTTACAAGTAGGTTTTCCGCAGCCTTTGTAGAAATCCTGCTCCATGATGGACTTGTGCGTATCCTCAATCATATCGCTGATCATGCGGACGCCTTCATCGTCAAAAACAACGGTTTTGGAAGGGAAAGTCCCCTTGGAATCCGTTTCCAAATACGCGATTTCCCCTGAGGTCGCCTTCCTGTCGGAGCTACGGTAACCATCATACAAAACCTTGTAGAAGAATAGCTGTCGCCAATACAAACCACCGAGGTCATCGGCATGCTTGGGACGCTTCATCTTTTTATCATCAAGGCTACCTGTCTTGTAGTCCAAGATATGCGTTTCATTATCTCCCCTAAGGATCAGTTTATCCAAGGTTCCTTTGAGCGGTACACCACGGACCTCAACATTCCTTACGTCCAGCTCCGGAATAACCGATTTTTCCCAAGTGGAAATCCGGCTTTCGTAATACTTGGTCAATACCCTTTTTCCCATCCTTAAGCGACGGGTAAAGCCCTTCTTGGAGAAGTAATGCTTGCGGCGCTTGATGTCCGTTTCGAACAACATGACCAAATCCTCCAAGGGCGGGAACTTCTTGGCAGGATCAGCAAGCATCCGGTTAAAGAATCGCTGAAGCGCATTGTGCATGGCGGTACCGTAGGAAGCCGCCTCGCTAGGAACGGAAGGAATCCGCAGTACGTTTTCGTAATAGAAACTCAAGGGGCAGTTCATATAGCGGTTCATGGCGGATACACTCAAGGAGAAATTCTCTAGGAGTGCGGCAACTTCCGCCTCGTTAGGTGCCATGATGCCCGGTGATTGGAGTTCCGTTAGGAGAAGCGCGTTTACCGCAATGAGTTCCTCCTTGGGAAGTACCCGTTTCTCTACTTGGATCCGGAGTTTTTCCTGCTCTAGAATCTCATCGATGAACTGCGTTTTTTGAAGTTGGCTACCGGAGTTGTCCGCCTTGGCGAAACTGATATTCAATTGCTCCTTGGCACGTGTCATTGCCACGTAGAACAATCGCCGGCGTGATTCCAGCTCATCCGTTTCCGTAGAAAGGGTCAAGGTATCCGGTAAGGAGAAGCTACCCCTGTATCCTCGTCCGCCGGGCTCCCAATCCTTTCCGCAATCGAGCATGAAAACCACTTGGAATTCCAAGCCTTTGGCGCCGTGCGCCGTGAGTAAGTTTACCCCGTTTTCGGCGGTAATGGTTTTATTAACCCCGATGGCAAGGCGGTTGGCATCCATGTTTTCAAGGATGTCCAACAGGCGTTTTAGTGAAAGACGCGGGTTTTTATCGGCTTCACGCCGAACGAAATCGAAGAAAGTCCCGATGATTTGAAGCAACCAAGCGGAGTCCTCATGATCCAAGATGTATCGTAAAAGGCCACTGCGGTTAATGAGTTTTTCCAAGAAGGTCAGAATCCTCAAATTGGAAAAATCCCCTAGGAATTGATCAATCAATTCCGCGAAATCAAGGATGCCTTCCTTGTTCCTGAGTTTTAGTGTAGAGAGCGTTTCATTATCCGAAAGAAGATCACGCCAAGCAGCCTTGGTTTCGTATTTCGCCTTGGCTTGAAAGGTGCTGATTTTTGCCAAGTCGCCCGTTGAAATCCCAAGGAAGTTGAAATGCAGGATACGGAATAGTAATTCCTCACCGCTATTGGGATTTTTGTATTCCAAATAGAGGTACTCCAAGAAAGTCCTCATGTTTTGGATTATGGGAAGGTCAAGGATGTTTACCCTACGCTTTGTGGTGTAGGGGATCCGTTTTTTATCCAAAAGGGAAATTACCGTCCTTGCCTGCTTGTGCTTGGCGTAGATAACGGCAACCTCGTTTAAGGGAAAACCTTCTTTATAGAGCCTTTCGATTTGATTGGCGATAGCGGCATCCTCGTGCATCTTATTGGGATACTCGATGATTTTCGCACGGATATTGGATGCCGCAAAATCATCGTTCCTTGCAACGAGGTGCTTATCCAAACCTTCAATGGTGCGCGTAATCCGCTCCTCGTTTTTATCAATAACCGCCTTAGAGGCATCAAGGATGTTTTGTGAAGAACGGTAGTTTTCCTTCAACATCACCAACTGCACGGCAGGCAAGTGATTCTTGTAGAAATCCATGATATTCTTCAAGCGCGCTCCTTGGAACTCGAAGATGGATTGGTCATCATCACCCACTACGAAGACATTGGGCTTAGCCCAATATTCCATCAATTTCCCAAGTATGGCGTTCTGTGCGCCGTTGGTATCTTGATACTCATCAATGAGGAAGTAGAGGTATTGTTCTTGGTAACGACGAAGGAGTGCTTTGTTGTTGTTAAATGCCTCTAGGACCCAAAGGATCATGTCCTCGTAATCATAGCGGCCACGCGCCTGCATTTTTTCCTTGTACAAGGGGAAAAGAATAGCGGCGGCACGTAGTTTTTCCATGCGCTCCGTAATCTCGTCTACCCGGGCGGTTTTTAGGTCGCCCTTCTTGAAATTCTTGTACTTCCGCTTATAGATATATTCCTCCCTGTGGGGGATGCTTTGTATAAAATCGTTGATTTGCTCATTGATGAATTCCGAAGTCCAATACTCGGATTTCATTTGCTTGAACAAGTTCTTGAGGTGCTGTTCGTAGAAGTAAATATCCCATCTACCTTTCTTGAGGATATTATCCTCCGGCTGCTCATCAATCATTTCCCGGATAACGTCTATCCGTTCCAAATCCGAGATGGGCTCCAAGTCATAGCGCCCGAAGAGTTCCATGTTTTCTTGGATGACCAAGTTGCAGAAAGAGTGGAAGGTGTTAATATGTACCTTATGCGCCTCCGGGCCGATAAACTCTTGCAAGCGTTCCCGCATGGCAAGAACGCCGGCATCCGTAAAGGTGAGACAAAGGATATTATGGGGAAGAGCATCGGTTTCCTGTAGGATTTTTCCGATACGGGCGGATAGGATATGCGTCTTACCCGTTCCCGGACCGGCAATAACCAGTACGGGACCTTCAATGGTGTTGACCGCTTTTGCCTGACTCGGGTTCAGGTTCTTGAGTTCCTCCGTGAAGGACTCATTGAATTGTTTACGTATTTCCTGACTCAAGAATGAAGATGATTAGAAGGTAAATGTACGGATATTCCCGAAGGGATAACCAAAAGAAAATTCTGAACGAGGGAATCGGAAAGAGGATTTTTGTTTTTTGGCAAGATGCTGCCTGTGAATTTTATTATTTTGGAAATTCCCGAGCTTGGAAAATTAAAAATCATGAGAAAAACATTACTACTGTCATTACTAGTAGCGGCGGGCTTTTTTTGCGATGGACAGGATTATTATTCCAATAAAAAGGATAGTCTTCTCAACCTAATTCAAGTTTTGGTGGATGAAGGTGATTCCGTTCGTGTTTGTAAGGAGTATTTGGGTTTAATGCGGACGGCTCTTGTCTATAGCGGTTATCGGGAATCCGAAGCTTTTTATAAGGATGCGAAGCCTTTTTTACCGAGCAACGCGAGTGACGAACTCATTGGGAAATTCCTAACGAAGGAGGGCTTGTATGAATCCCAACGGACCTTGGAGGGGGCGGTTGAGTGGTATGAGAAAGCGATTCCCTATTTAAAGGATCTAGAGGACAAGAGCTCCTACATGGATTTGGTCATGGAATATGCGGCGGCACATCATGACTACGGTAAAGGGGAAAGAGCATTGGAAATATTGAACGAGGGGCTGCCTACCATGGAGAAAGTCTATGCGGAAAGGGGAGAGGGGGAGCGAAAGAAAATCATTTTCATGCTCCAATATTATGCCCGTATCGGTGGGACGCATGAACGTCTTTTGAATTACGGGGATGCCATTTCCTATACCCAAAAAGCAATTGATGTACTGAATGAAAACGGAATTAAGCGGAACAGGGGGAATTTAACCCATCGGATGGGGAAATTATTTAAGGCAATGGGCGAACCCGAAAAGGCGGAAGAAATTTTCCGGGAATCCATTAACTTGTTGATTGAGGAGGAAAACAAGAATCGTCAATTCGTTGCCCAAGCGGATCTCGCCTTATTACGAATAGATAAAGGGGATTTTGAAAGTGCCGAAAAATTGTTGGGTGAATCCTATCAATATTTTGAATCCATCCCGGATAGCTCCCGGATGGCGGAGATAAAAACGGATTTTGGATACTTATACGATAAGTCAAAACAAGATAAAAAAGCGATCGACGCATACGAGGAAGTCATTGCTTATTATAAAGGTCAATCCAGGGTGAAATCAATAGAGGATCTTTCCGTAGCTTATACCAAGCTGGGGGAGTTTTTCTTGAATAGGGGGGAGAAAGACAAGGCAAGGAAAGTTTTTTCCGAAGGCGTGGAATTATCGGATGCCATTAATTCGCATGATACTTCCTTTGAGTTTTATAAACGCTTATATGAAATTGAGAAAGAGGAAGGGGATTTTGAAATGGCATTAAAATATCACGAATCTTATTTTAATAAAAGCCAAATCTTATATACGGATAAGGCACAGGAAGCTTTTCAAAAGGAAAGTGTGGCGCAGGATGTTGAGGGCGCTATGGAGTCCAAGCGGGAAGCGGAACTTAAGGCGGCATTATTAAGCTCAAGAAATCAATTGTACCTGATAATCGCAATCGCGCTGTTGAGTTTACTTCTTCTAGGGCTTTACTTTTTTAGAAAGCTTCAAGTTTCAAGGAAGGAAATTGCGGATCAAAATGTTCGTTTACAACAATTAAATACAACCAAGGATAAGTTCTTCGGAATCATTGCCCATGATATCCGGAGCCCGATTGTCGCTTTGAGCGGAGTAGGGGAGCAAATGGATTTTTACTTGGAGAAAAAGGATGAATCCAAGTTAAAACGTTTGTCGAAACGAGTGGAATCCACGGCGAAACAACTGGGTGGGTTATTGGATAATTTACTGAATTGGGCATTATTACAACAAGGTGTTATCCCGTATCATCCCCGGTCACTTAACGTAAAAAAAATAGCGGAATCAAATTTGGATATGTTCCGGAATAACGCAAATGCAAAAGGAGTGGAATTGGTATCGGATATTGATGAGCATTTACAAGTAAATGCGGACGAATCCGCCATGAACACCATTCTTCGTAATTTAATATCAAATGCCATTAAATTTACGTCCTCCGGTGGACGGGTTTCCCTAAGTACGGAATTAAGCGGTAAACAGGTTTATATTAATATTAACGATACGGGAACCGGCATATCCGCTGAACGAATGGAAACCTTATTTTCCTTGGAAAAGAAGAGCGAAGACGGCACTTCCGGGGAAAAAGGAACGGGCCTGGGCTTGAATTTGGTCAAGGAGTTGGCGGAATTGAACAAGGGGATTTTGAAAGTGAAAAGTGAATTGGAAAAAGGCTCCGTATTTTCCATCGGATTACCTGCGGCATAGAAAAACCATCCCGGAATTCCGGGATGGTTTTTCTCATTTAAAATACGGGCTTATCCATTAATCTACCTTAAAAAAAGGAACGACAATGGAATGCTTTTCATCCCCCTCTAGTAACCAAGTATTAAATTGACCGGCCCCCATGCCCAAGTTGAAAAGGTCCATAATCTTTACACCTCTGATTTTGAAGGAAACGGTAATTTCCATTTCCATTACGCCATCGTAATTCCCGTTGACCAACCATACGCCATGCGCGGGAATGGGAAGGTTGCCCTTGGCGCGTTCGGGGATTTCAGCCAAAGTCGGGTTTCCTACGGTTTCCGTATCCACCAAGTCCATGGGTTCTTGGTAAAAACCTTCCTCACGGGTAAAAGTCAATTTATAGGTGGTGTTCAGGTTTTTGGAATCGGTCTTATCAACAATGCTGAAATCCTCCAGGTTGATGGAAATCGTATTGGTTTTACTAACCCCCACGGAGGCACTGAATTCCGGACCACTGGCACTGACGGATGGTCCCGTTTGCAGTGAAATCGTGGTGGATTCTGAATCCGTTCCGCCCAATTTGCTCGTCTTGGGACCGTACTCAAAAATTTGGGGATTCCCATTCTTCCCGTCTAATGATCTAGGGCTAATATTCACGGTAACCTCCTCAAGGAAAAATAAGCGTTCCCTGTCCGAATCCCGTACCATTCCTCCTCTCGAGGGATTGATGATGCTATTCTTTCCGAGGGTTACGTATACCGCTTTTTTACCGCCTTGCCGGTATATGGCGTAGTCCACTCTTAAATCCAAGGCAAGTTTGGAATCGGTGCCGGTAATGTTTTTACCGTATTTTATTTCGCTATTGAATATCTGCTGACCGAATACAATCTTCGGAAGGGAGGAAGGCGGTTTTTCGTATCCGTAATAAATCTCACCGTTTAACTTGAAGGAGTTCTCGGATAAAATATGGAGAAGGTTTCCGTTTTTTTGTGATTTATAAACATTTGGGGACGCGGTCTTTTCATAAAAACTAGCAGGTGAACCCCAAGCATTCGTGAATCTCAAATGCAATAAGTCCTTAATATCCCTTTCATTTTTTTCAGGCTGGATTTCATAGTATTCGTTCTTGAAAAAATCGGGTTCGTTTTCACCGGTTAAACTGAATCTTCTTGGCTCATCCTTTTTTCCCCAGTCCAATGCTATGCGGGGGCTGTTATCAATGGGCTCTTCCATTTCTACCTTTTCTTTGACGACATCACCTTCCCCTTGGGGCGCCGATTTGACTTCCGCTTCCTCAAACTTGAATAACTGATTGTTGCCGTAGTGCGCCTTGTATTGGATTAATCCTTTAGGACCCATGTCGAGGACCATCCCGGACTTTTTGGATTCAATGGTATAGAAACCATTCGTGATCCCGACGACCTTGAAAAGTTGATTGTCTCCCCCGTGGTAGGTATACTGGTTGATTTCGGCACCCTGCCCGGTTCCTTTTACGTCCATCACTTTACCGCTATTCACGTTCATAATGCTGTAATAACCGTCCCCTTCATCCCTGAAAATGAATTTTTGATGGTCGCCGCCGTGGTATTTATACTCACCGATACGGGCTTCATTGTCCTTGCTCCCGTAGGCGACATCCAATACGTTCCCGTTTGATTTTAGAATGATTTTATAGGGCTGCCCCGGAACAATTTTGTATACCGTTCCATGGCTGACCTGTGCCGAAACACCTAGGGTAAGGGTGCAAAATGAAAGAATCAGAAAAAAGAACTTTTGACTGCTCATGATTACTTTGAATTTATTGATGATAGGTGGGTGACTTCCGTTTTGCCTAAGGGTCAGGATTCGAACGGATTGCACTATTTCATTTGATAATCCAAAGATGAGCACCATCGAGGGCGGATTTCGACGGATGATCGCGAGCGATATGCATTTTGCACATCAACGGGCATGTTTTTATCATGAACGGAAATCTATTATATTGCCACGGAAACCACTAGGACATGACTTTTGAAATCCTCATTGTAGAAGACCAAGAACTCTACGCTGACCAATTGGAGATGATGGTCGAGAAGCTGGGGTACGGGCATGCCGGAACGGTAAATAATAGCCGGGATGCCTTGAGGGCCATCCAAACGAGAATACCGGATCTTATCCTTATGGATATTCATATAAAAGGCGAACATGATGGTATTGAGTTGGCATCACTGATTCACGATATCCATCCCGTACCTATCATTTTTATTACGTCCTTGAAAGATGATTTGACCTTCAATCGGGCTAGCCGTACCCGACCCTTGCAATTCTTGTTGAAACCTTTTGACCGGATCCAATTGCAGCGAACCGTAGAGTTAGCCGTACGGGGTTTGAATACCAAACAAGAAAGCGGCGATCAAGAGAGGAATACGGATGGGAATGATTTTATCAAGGACGGTTATTTCTTCATCAAGGTCCGGCAAAGATTGGAGAAGGTATCCGTGGATGATATTCTTTATCTGGAGGCCGACGGGCATCATTGCCGAATACATACTTCCGGCGGAAAATACTTGGTCCGGATTTCCATGTCCGAGCTCGGCAAGCAACTTTCCCCGCAGGACTTTATGCAAACCCACCGTGGTTTTTTAGTGAAAAAAGACAGAGTTGATAGTGTGGATTTGAAAGATAGTGTGGTAGTAGTCTCCGGAAATCATATCCCTTTGAGTAAACGGAATAGGGAAGGTGTTCTAAAACGATTGAATTGGCTGTGATAAGGTTCCGGTTTTTTTAATCGAAAAAGATTTCACATAATGATGAAGCGACCGGATTTAGGCTAAGCCTACAGCTTTGCCGTTTGTTTTTCTATGAATTTAAGTTCGAATCCGGCACCGTTATCGTCGAATTTTCGGCTTTCCGCATTAAGCTGCCGAACCATACTTTGGATCAATAATTCACCGATGCCCTTGGAGGATTTTTTTACCGGATTGTCAGGATAGCCGGGGCCGTTATCTTGGTAACGGAAACTATATTTTTCATCCTGTTGCTTGATGCTGATATCAAGTATCAAGGGTTTTTCTGGAATACGGGCGTACTTCAAGGAGTTGCTTACCAATTCAGAGCAAATGATACCCAAGGGGAGAACCGTTTCCAGGTTTAATTCTATATCGTCACAATTGAATTGGTATTGAAAAGGGAAATTCGCTTTTTGTATGCCCGCATAATAGTTCAATAGCTCCGTCATGTAGTCCTTTACCAAAATGACATCAAAATCACTGGTTTGGTAAAGCTTTTCATGAATCAAGGCGATACTGTATACCTTATTCGAGATTTCCTCCAATAGGTTTTTTGTTTCTTCATTCTCCTGTTTTAAGCCTTTCAAGGCGAGAATACTCATGACCAATTGGAGGTTGTTTTTTACCCTGTGGTTAATCTCTTCCAACAAGACGGTTTGATAACGATTGGATTTGTTGAGTTTTTCGTTTTGGAGGGCAATGAGGTTGTTTTGTTTTTTGACGTGCCTCCGTGAGCGTTCCAAGAGAAAAGCCACGAAACACAAGGAGACAAGGAAGGCACCGGTGAGCATGAGCCATCTTCTCAAGGAGACTGCGCGTTCCTTTTCCAATTCCAATTTTGCACGTTCCCGCTCAATAGCGAAGGCGGTTTCTTTTTGGTTAATCGCTTCTTGGTTGGCTTGGGAGTATGCCCTGTTTTTTGCATCTAAGCTTTTTGTCAGGTAGATATAAGCGGAGTCCGTCATCCCTTGTACCCTAAATAATTTGGATTTGGTTTCGAAAAAAGACTCTTGCGCGGAATAATATCCTATTCCGCCTTCTTCCATAAAGCCCATGAAAGATTCCGCGTCTGCCAAGTTTTCTTCTGCCTTGGCAAAGTCTCCTTTTGAAAGGTATTGCCTTACGATATTCAATTTTTGATATATCGCACCTTGGTAGCCGTCCTCTTCTAAAAATCCCTTGACCGTTTCTTGGAAATAAAAAATGGAGCTATCCGAATCCTCACTAAGGATACCCATCATCATATTCCCGCCGATAGAGGATTTATTATTATAAAACCTTCCGAAATGAATGGCTTTACGGGCATAAATTTTTGCGGTATCCAAACTCCCGAACATCCGGTGGAAAGAAGATGAGCGGGTATTAAATTCCTCTCGTAGTTTATTGAGTTGGTGCTCCTCGATTAATTCTGATGCAAAATCAAGGTAGCGTCTTGCATCTTGCGGGCGCTTCAATATTTCATGCGTCCGGGATATGGAGACGTACGTTTCCCCAAGGATGTCCCATTGCTTTAACCGTCTGGCATCCCTGACCAAATCATAATAAATATCCAGCGCCTCTTCCGTTCTATCCTTTTCCATCTCCAAAACCTCCGCTTTTTGAAAACGGATTTTTAATGCCGTAGGGCAATCCTCCAAACCTTGTTCCTTGACTTGGGTAAGAAGGGAATCGGCTAATCTTAGAGCCGGGGATAATTCATCCGCGGTGGCGTATTTGAAGAGGCGGTTGTAGTCTTGTTGGATTTTGTCGGAAAAACAGTTTTTACCCCATAATTGAGTGCCAACCAACAAAGGAACAAGTAGGATAAAGGTTTTATATGACGTTTTAAGTAGCAATCTAATTATTTGGTGAAAGGTAAAAATAGAAACATCCTAGATAGGAAGGCGAAGCGTATTTTATTTAATCATCATACGAAGTGTTTTTTATATTGGTTAGAGCATATAAGAAGCGTTTTCCTATGCTAAATCCAACAGCCTTAACCTTTTAAATTTCCTCCCCAATTTTATTTATTCTAAATTTGAACAGAATACAATACGATTTTTATATCAATCGACCATTGTGAAAACTAAAATCGAAACGAAAAACCGGCTTCAAGGCAGTTTGGTCTTGAGCTTCGGGGAGGATTTGTATGCCACGGGCATAAATACGAACCAGCTGGAATCCGAAGAAGAACTCCGCCTGTTAGACGGTGAACCAAACATCTGGGATTTGCTGCGGAAGGATACGAGTTCCACCGATTGCCTTTCTAAATGCTTGGAAGGAGCCCGCTCATCTTGCGAAGGGGATTTCCTAGGGAATAATGCCATAATGGATTTTATCCCGGTGGATATCCGTGAAGGGCATCCCAAGCATTTTGCCGTTTCCGTGGATTTTGAACGTTCCTTAAACCAAGTCGAAAAACTCAAGCAGGATTATGAGGATTTGTTGGAGTCCGGGAAGAAATTCTCGTACATCATAACCCATGACCTAGGGGAGCCATTGCGTTCGATCCTTAATTTTTCCATGTTGTTGGGCGAAGAGTATGAGGATCAATTGGATGAGGAAGGAAAACAATACCTCTATTTTATCCAAGACGGTTCAAAGAAGATGAACCTCTTGTTGAATAACCTTTCCCTTTATAATAAGGTAGCAAGGAAGCGAGTAGAGAAAAAGGAAATGAGGTTCGAGGATGTACTGCATCTGCAAATTCACAAGCTGCAAGCTTTAATACAAGAAACAAAAGCGGAAATTTCATTTCCTGAGGACATCGAGGTATTTGTTGATAGGCAGTTATTCGGTGTCATTTGCAAGGAGCTTATAAAAAATGCGATAGCCGCAAGCACCGGACGTACCCCGATTATCGATATTGCTTGTTCCATTGAAGATGGATGTCAATTTTTTAGATTCAAGGATAACGGAAAAGGTATCGAAGAGAAAAATCACCAAATCATTTTTGAAATCATGGAGCGGGTGGACTCCCGTCCCAATCTGACCGGGTCCGGCATTGGCTTGGCTAAAGTCCAATTAGCGGCAAGAAAACAAGGGGGAAGAATAAACCTTGTGGAATCCGAGTTAGGCGCCGGTAGTATTTTTGAGGTAATGATTCCTCAGTGAAAAACAGATACGGTGAAAAATGATAAATAAAGTCGTTTCATATTTTGTTCCTGAAATCCCTGATGCCCCGGAGGATGAAAAGAAAGGTAGGATCGTATTTTCCCTTATTTTCATTGTAACCCTTATCGCCATATTTCTATGGTTCGTCACACACTTTTTTCTAAGTGAATTCGATAACGGGATATCGTATCCGCTTATTATCCTTCCTTGTATCGGGCTTCTTTTTTTATATAAATATACACGCTCTCTTGAGTGGGTGGCAACCGGTCTCGTTACCCTTTGTTTTGTTATGCTAATTCCCGTGACGCATAATTCCGGTGGGATTTTTTCCGATGACTTATTGTGGATGATTATTGCCCCTTTTTTAGCCTTTTTAATTGGCGGTAAACGAATAGGGCTTATTTCTTCCGTATTTTATTTAGGTGTAATTGGTTACTTCTATTACTTAGAGAAAAATGCCGTTGTTACCTATTTCGAACAATCGAATATTTCTAATGCGGATTTTTATTTCAGTAGTATTTTTTTTCTCGTAACCTCATTACTTCTGATTCTTTGGATTTATGAAACGGAGAAAAGCCGTTATTCAAAAAAAATAAATGAAAATCGGAAATTACTTGAGCAACAGAAAGAGAAGTTGGAAGAGGAGGTTGCTAAAAGGACACAATCCCTTAAAGTAAGTAATGAAAGTTTACAGCGTTCCAATAAGGATTTGGAACAATTCGCCTACATCGCTTCACATGATTTACAAGAGCCATTACGAATGGTGGGGAATTTTGTACAACTCCTTGAATCCGAATATCAAGAAGAGTTAGATGAGGATGCGAAAACATATATTAATTTTGCGGTGGACGGCGTAAACCGAATGTCGAACCTAATTGATGATTTATTAAATTATTCCAGGGCGGGGCGTAAGAATTTACCCTTGGAGGAATGCAATGTAGCGGCTGTTTTAGATAAGAAAAAAGAGGATTTAAACCTCGTTCTAAAACAGAAAAAGGGGCAGATTATTTATAATAAAATGCCAACGATCCTTTGCTACGAAAATTACCTTTCCATTATTTTCAACAACCTTATTACGAACGGGTTGAAATATAATCAATCCGAAATACCTACCATTGAAATAGGATATAAGGATGAAGGGGAATATCATGTTTTTTCCGTAAAGGATAACGGGATTGGCATAAATATGGAATATAAAAACCAGATTTTTGAAATATTCAAACGACTGCACCGTAAGGAGGAATATTCAGGTACGGGAATAGGTTTGGCTATCGTTCAAAAACTGGTGTATTATCATAAAGGAGAAGTTTGGTTGGATTCCGAAGAAGGGAAAGGAACCACTTTTTTCTTTTCCGTTTTTAAGGGCTTAAAGTAATTCGATTACTTTTATATAAAATTGAAACAAAAACAATGGGCTTACCGGTAGAGATATTACTTGTAGAGGATAATGAAGGGGATATCCTTCTTACCAAAAAAGCATTTAAGCGTGGAAAGATCATGAATCAACTCCACGTAGCACGGGATGGGGAGCAGGCTTTGGAATTTCTTTTTAAAAGAGGAAAGCATGTTGACGCCCCCACACCTGATCTTATCCTGTTGGATTTGAATATGCCGAAGCTGAGCGGGCAGGAAGTGCTGAAAAGGATAAAGGAGGATGAAGACCTAAAAAGCATTCCCGTTATCATCCTTACCACCTCCACCGCCGATGAGGATATTCTAAAAAGTTACCAACTACAAGCCAGTAGCTATATCCGGAAACCCGTCGATTTCAAGCAGTTCGGTGAGGTTATCCAAAAGTTACAGGATTATTGGTTTACCATCGTTAAGTTCCCGAATAAGGAGGAGCTGGATTAATCGAATAATTTGAAACGTAGAAGAGAAAGCACTTTGCCGGGAATGGCAAGGTGCTTTTTTTGTCCCCTAAGGTCAAGAATTTTTGAAGAACCGAACCTTTGCCTATATCTTGGAAAATAGTGGGTTAACTTCTTCGTTTTCTTTTTGAAATGTGTTTAAAATTTAATCGAAACTGACGAGACACCTCTTCATATTGATACTTCTCTCATGCTTGGGTAGCATCGCCTCCGCGCAGGTATCCGCGTTTGATATAGAATACCCGTATAAGGGATATATTACCCGGTTGGAAGTAGATGCTTCCAACTATGTTTGGATGCATAATGATGAAGATTACCTAAAATATGACGGAGGTGGTTTTACGTTAACGCAACTAAAAGAGATAGAGGAACGGGACGATGTTCAATTGCGTGGCGATATCGTTTTTGTAGGAGATAGTATTTTGTTTACCGCAAGGGATAAAGTAGGTTTATTCCATCCGCATTCAAAGAAAAAGAAATACGTTTTTAGCTTGCCGGAGGATTATCGAATTGATTGTTTATATGAGGATGAAAAAAAGGACGTATGGTTGTTTACTTCCAATTCAATAGCTAATTCACGTCCGGTATATAAGCTTGATAAAACCACGCTAAAATTCAACGTGGCATTTGATTTATTTCCGATTATTAATGATCAGGAGGTGGATTGGGATTATAATGTAAAAGACAAAGACGGCTTATTTTATTTTTTATGGACAAATAGTGATTTGGTCATTTTGGATGGTCAAGGAAGTGAGGTTCTTTTGCCTATAAAGGATCGAGAGGAATTCATTGCTACTAAAGAATGCAAAGTTTTCAGAATTGATAACAAAGGGCATCTCTGGCGAATGGATAAAAGTATTTTTGAAGTATATAATTCCTTATCGGAAAAGTTCGAGCGGCATCCCATTTCAGGAAAGTTGACCCATATGACTCCTTGCTCGGACAATAAAAATTCACCAATCCGAATATTCCATATTCATATAGACCAAAAGAATCGAATTTTTTTGGGAGGAGAGAGTTCCAATTTGTTTTTATTCAAGCCTAAGGACGGTTCTATTGTTAATTTTAGAAAACCACTGGTCAAGGTTTTGGAAGGCGGAGCGGGAGACATCAAATTGATTAAAGAAGATAAGGACGGAAATATTTGGGGCATAAAAAGAGGTGGCGTTTTTAAAATAAGGGACAAGGAAAGTCATTTTGATAATTATCTCGTAGATACCCAAAATGAGGAGCATGATATTTATGAGCATATTCCTTCCCGTATTTTTGAGGAGGTATATGATTTACGTGGTGATAATGTTTATCAAAATGCGACGCCGTACAGCATCACTGAAGAAGAGGACGGGAGAATTATTGTCCAAGATGGTAGGTTCACTTACGATTTTAATCCCAAGGATAGGTCAATAAAAGCACTTCCGCTCCCCCTGAACGGAAAAGGAAAAACAAATATATTTATAGAAGGGGATACAAGGATTTATTGTACATGGGACGCTTATTACACGTTTGATGAAAATTACGAAGTAAAAAGAAAAAAAGCACCGCTAAAACTAATCGATCATATCCTCAAAACAAAAGACCGGGATGTTTGGGTGTCAGGAAGAAAGGAAGGGCTTAATACAAGGTTATTTGCAAAACTAGATCAAGGAACCTTGGAGTTTCAAGGGAATTATCAAGATCCAAAAGGTTTATTAAATTTTGATAATACCCGTGTGAATAATATGGTTGAAGAAGAATATGGAAATTTGTGGCTGCCGACGACAAGCGGCATTTTTTTTCTAGACAACCAAGAAGGTTTAACGTCATACAAAAAAGAAACAACTTTTTTTGGGAGTAAGAAAATAACCTGGAGGACGGACTGGAGTTTAAACGTAAAAAAATCCCAAAAAGATTATATATGGATTTACGATTCCGATCAAGTTGCACTATTTAATACACGTTCAAAGTCAATTGAAAAATATATTGATAATTCAATTTTTAATTCAAATTTAATTATGGGCGCCGTCTTTTATGGGGATAGTGTCACATGGGTGGAAGGTAACAAAGGAATGCATTATTATAACTTCAATACCGAAAAGCACATTTTCTTTTCGCAGGAGGAAGGTGCGGGAGTAGGGGCAAGGGGTATGAGGGTGTTGTCGAGTGGAGAGATAGGAGTTTGTACCCACAATGGGTTCTTTTTGTTTCATCCTGATTCTTTACTGGTAAAACATAAATTACAAGAAGAACAAAATGCAAAAGTTTCATTGGAATTATCAAGTTATACCATATTAAAAGGAAAAACGGACTCTTTATTTAATATTGGTTTTCTCCCGAAGAATATTGATAAAATAGAATTGGCATATAATGACAAAATGCTTCAGTTTAATTTTGCTTTGTTGAATTATAACTCTTTGGATAGTCGATTTTATAAATATAAACTAGAAGGTTACGATACAAGATGGTCTTCGGCACAAAAAGAAAATTATGTGAAATTTACAAGCTTGCCACCGGGTAAATATGTATTTAAAGTAAAAGGCAGCATAAAAGGCGATAATTGGGATAACGAAGTATTATCCGTTCCCATTATTGTTCATCAAGCATGGTTTAGGACATGGTGGTTTTGGGGTTTGTGCACGCTAAGTTTAGGGCTGATTATTTATTCCTTATTGTATTTTTATTTCAAGCAAAAATTAGAAAAACGCCTTGCCATTGAAAAATTAAGAACTAAAATTTCCAGCGATTTACATGATGACGTAGGTTCCATTCTAACGGGATTAGCCATGCAATCCGAAATTCTGGAATATACCATTGACGAAAAAAATAAAAAGAAAGTTTCAAGGCTTAGTCAACTTAGTCGTTCCGCCATGTCAAGAATGCGGGATGCCGTTTGGACGATGGATGCCAGAAGGGATAATTGGGATGCATTAATGGATCGGATGAATGAATTCGCGTTCGAAAATTTGGAACCGAAGGGTATAAAGCACCACGTCGTTCAAACGGGAATAAAACCCCATGAAAAAATGGCGACGGAACTGCGGCAACATTTATATCTCATTTTCAAGGAGGCGATTACCAATATCGTTAAGCACTCCAATGCGGATGAAGTAAAAGTCTTGCTCAAAAAAGAGAAAGGAAAATTCACCTTTTCCATCCATGACAACGGAACCACATCCCAAGGCAAATCCAAATCCGCAGGACAAGGCTTATCGAATATTAAAATGAGGGCGGGGGAGATTAATGCGAAGTTGGATATCCGTCAGGAAGACGGGTTTTTGATTTTCTTGGAGGTTGGGATATAACAAAGAAATACGAGCTTAATAAAAAGCCCCTCTCCGCTAAACCGGCTAAGGCCGAAGTTTCCGTTAAGTTCTAGAGAGTCAAAGAGGCTTTAATAGTTATATAGAAATCATCTTTCCAATTTCCTTAACCTTTCCCGCACCAAAACCACATACTTGTGTGGTTCCGTTACCCTTCGCTTCCGACTACTTTTGTGATATATCTAGAATTAAAATTGAAAACCATGAGAAACATGAAGATTTTATTTTTAATATCCTTTCTGTTGGGATGCAGCTTCAATATTATTTACGGTCAAGTTTCTAATGCTGTATATTTTAAGCCTAGTCAATTAAAAGTTGGTGATTTTGGAAAGAATCAAGGTTGGAACCCTAAGGATCATCAGAGGTTATTGGCGGATGTCAACAATGATGGTAAAATAGATATTGTCGGGTTCGGGAATGCAGGAACATTGGTTAGTTTTGGCAAGGGTGATGGCACTTTCAGTGCAGGGCGATTAGGTGTTAGTGATTTTGGGAAAAACCAAGGCTGGAATTCTAAGGATCATCAGAGGCTTTTGGCAGATGTCAATAATGACGACAAGATAGATATCATAGGTTTTGGGAACGCGATGGTCTATGTTGGTTTTGGAAAAGGTGATGGGACATTTGAAAAAGGAGTTCCTGCCGTCACGGATTTTAGTAAAGCCCAAGGTTGGAACTCTAAGGATCATCAAAGGCTATTGGC
>JAHDDF010000002.1:0-2435 GCA_020629475.1 Saprospiraceae bacterium | reverse complement strand
CGGATTTTAGTAAAGCCCAAGGTTGGAACTCTAAGGATCATCAAAGGCTATTGGCATATGTCGATAATGACACTATATTAGATATTGTCGGTTTTGGTAGCAATCAAGTATATTTTGGAAAGGGGAACGGTGATGGGACATTTAAAAGAGGTCAACCTGCCGTAGCGGATTTTTGTAAAAATGCGGGAGGCTGGAATTCCACGGAGTATCAAAGATTAGTCATCGATGCGGATAATGACGATAAGGTGGATATCGTTGCTTTTGGAGCCAATCAAGTATATTTTGGAAAGGGGAATGGTAATGGGACATTCCAAAAAGGAAAAGTGATTCACACTGATTTTACCAAAAGAACCGGATGGACTTCCTCCCAACATCAAAGATTATTGGCGGATGTCAATAATGACAATAAAATAGATATTGTCGGGTTTGGGGATAATGGGGTTTTTGTGGGCTTAGGTACAAGCGATAGCTCCTATAGACTTGTTGAATATCTCTGTACGATTTCCATGCTATGCCAGCATAGTGATGAATCTGATAAGAGTGTAGAGATATATGGAAATTTAAAAATAAATGGTCAAAACTTTTTTTCAAGAGGCACTTCCAATACAATAACATTGGATACTGACGTAGCCAAAACGCTTGTTAAGAGTAAAAGAATTTATGCACGACGAGGGAGTGCCATCAACTTTACCGGGTGGCTCAAGGATGATGACGATAGCCCAAATCCGGACGACGATCTTGGCTCTACGAGTAAAACCATAAACCTAGGTGGCTTCACGCATACTTTTAAGGAGAAAGATGGTGATACCAAGGTAGAGGTGTTTGTACACGTCCGTAAGAATGAAATTCAAGATTATGAAAAAGGGAGTTCCTTTAATGGTTTTGAATCTCTGATTAACCGATTTGAAGGCAAAGATACCGCACCGGAAGAGTTCAGGGTCAATGGTACGAGCTCCAATCATATGTTTACCCATTATAGTGCCGGGGTGGAGCATTGTCAAGGGGTAACTAAAGCAGGGGACAACTGGGTCATTTCACATGATACCAGAAAGGGCAGAAGTGAAGGTTTATTGGTTATTTGTAAACCAAATGGCGATTGTGTATTCCATTTATTTGGCAATAGTAATCACCCGGGAGCAATACAAGCTTGTGGAGACGTCGTTATTGTTCCCATGTCCAATGAAAACAAGACGTATTTCATTGACGTATCAAACCCGGACCATCCGATTACCTTAGATGTTAAGCTTCCCAAAGGAACAGGGGCTGCAGGTTTGGTGTATCATGAAGCAGAAGGCGTTCATTATGCTTTAGCTGGCTCAGGAAGCAACAGTGCGGATTTTTTGTACAAAAGTAATGGAAAGAGCTTATCCTCCCCGGATTGTAGATTCACTTTAGTGACTAATCGAAATATAAGAGCCAGACAAGGAATGTCGAATTTGGTTTACGATCCAAGTAATAACTCCATTTATATGGTAGCGATGGAAAAAAACGTAGATAATAATGCGAGAGAAACGATTATCGTTGATAAAATTTATGATGGAAGCCAAGACACCTTAATCAATATTTGTAAAATAGGTTTTTCATCTTACCCGGGCGATTCATTGAATTATAGCGAAAGTTCCAGATGGGGAGCAGGATTGGTAGATATAGGCAATAATAGATTTGAATTGGTTGCGGTTGCCCGTCTTTTGTCAGGTGGACCAGGAGCAAATTATGTAGAAATGCAACGTTGGAAAATACCATGATAGTTGTAATAATTAGGAGTTGCAACTGAACGTGTTCGCTTTTTCTAATTGAAAATCCATATTTTTTGTATTCCATTTATTCCCTAACTTGTTAGCAGTACTCCATTCGATGGAAAATATAACGTTAGCCATAATAGAAGACGATGATATCATCCGGGAATCCCTCAGCGGATTCCTGGGTGAAAATCCTTCCATCGAAGTCAAGTTCGTTTCCTCCGGCGTAGAGGATTTCCTCCAAACCATCGCAACGGAAAGAAAAGCCCAAGCGGACGTCATGCTCTTGGACATCGGTCTTCCCGGCATGACGGGCTTGGACGGCATCCGCTACATCAAGGAAAAACTTCCGGACGTCAATATCATCATGCTCACCACCTACGAGGAAGAGGAAAAGATTTTCCAAGCCTTGTGTTCCGGCGCCGTTTCCTACATGACCAAGCGTACGCCCCTTACCAAAATACAAGAAGCCATTTTCACGATTTACAGGGGCGGCTCCTATATGTCGCCCAGCATAGCCCGGAAAGTCATCGGCTATTTCGCACCCAAACCCAAGCCCATCAAAAAACAACTCACGCCCCGCCAATTGCAAATCGTACAAGGCGTAGTGGACGGCTTCAGCTATAACGCCATCGCCGAAAAATTACACATCTCCACCAATACCGTCCGGGACCACATCAAGAAGATTTATGGTTT
>JAHDDF010000752.1 GCA_020629475.1 Saprospiraceae bacterium | reverse complement strand
GGTTTTATTGTCCGGGTTTACCGCCATGATGGTGGAAACGCCTTGCTCACCGCCGTCATGCCCCCATAAATTTCGGCTACCGTCCATAAGGAAAATGTGAAGCCCCATGCTATTGTCCAAGGAAGGTATTTGGGGCGTAAGCATTTGGTTAACGGTATTTGTTTTTAATAATTCATAACCGTTGAGGGTGCCACCGTTGGCAATAGCTTGCAAAAGGATGTGCATATCACCGGTAGTGGAACGTAAACCGCCATTGGGATAATCCGTAAAGGTATAATGTCCGATATCCTGATAATCCCCGCTATAAAAATCGTAGGGTTTAACAACGGTAAAACCACTTTGAAGTGCTTCATCCAAACGCCAAAAAGTGCGGTTCATGCCTAGGGGTTGGAAAATGTTTTCTTTACAATAAGCATTGAATTCCTTGCCTGAAATTTCCTCCACCAAAACACCGATTAAAGCACTTGCCATATTGGAATATTCATTACGCGTTCCGGGCTCCCAACCGTGGAAATTTTGATTGGCGTTATAATCCTCACCGCCCGGCGTAAAATAGCCTTCCATAAAATCCGCCAATGCTTTAGGGCTATCCGTTCCGTAGTAATATTCATCATCTCCGCTGTTGCCATCCGCAATACCCGAGGTGTGGGTCAGTAGCATACGGAAAGTAATGGGCGTAGCCTCACCCGGTACGGCAACGGGGAAGGAAAGATAATTATTGATATCCTCGTCCAAGCCGAATAAACCATCCTCATGCAATTGCATTAATGCGATGCCGGTAACGACTTTGGAAATAGATGCGAGAAGAAAAATATCGTTTTTTTGAAGCGGCGTATTAGGGTTTAAATTAGAGCTACCCAAGTATTTTTCAAAGAGGATATTATTATCCCTGAAAATCATGGTGGCAAGGGCGGGAATTCTTTGATCATCCATTTCCTCTTGCAGGTAAGTTTCGAAATCCGAAGTGGAATTAATGACAACCGTATTGTCATCACAATTCGTGAACAACAAACATATAAGAAGGGCAAAAGAAAAATGAATGAGACTTTTCATGGCGGTTTATCGTTTGTAGATTCGTTAAAAACAATCGAGGTGCGAATGTAATGGATTCTATAAACGATCTTGAAATCGGATTATTATTTTCCTCGTGTCAGGTCCCCGGTGTCAGGTCTTCTGACCTGACACATCACCCCAAACCAATCAAACATCAATATCATCCCAATAAATCCCGTCCACGGCGTCATCAATAATCCGC